>JBDTQZ010000064.1:0-7451 GCA_039931935.1 Burkholderiaceae bacterium
GTCGCCCGCGTGCGCCGAGGCGCTGCGGGGTTATGGCGGGCTCAAGATTGCCTTCGTCCAGGACGACTACGAAACCACAGAAACCACTCGCAAGTGGATCGAACAGCTAGGAGTTCACGCGGTCTTCACCGTCGTGCCGAAGGCCTACATAGAGTCGGTGTACCCCAAGTCGCGATTTCCCTACGTCGACTTCCGCGAGACACTCACCGGCTTCTTACCCCTTCAGTTCAAACCACCGGAGCAGCTCAAACCGACCGCAGAGCGCGCGTGGGTCATTGGTTATCGCGGCCGCGACTTGCCGTATTGGTACGGGAACCTGGCACGCGAAAAACTGGTTATCGGCCAGCGCATGCGTCAGATCTGCAACGAGCGCGGGATCGAGGTCAACATCGAGTGGGAGATTCACAAACGGATCTACGGCGACGGCTGGTACCCCTTCCTCGAAAATAGCAAAACGACTCTTGCCACTGAGAGCGGCGCGAACGTCTTCGACGACTACGGGGACATTCGTCGCAGCATCGAGCAGGCGTTGGTGGCGGATCCGACGCTGACGTACAAGGAAGCTTTTGCTCGCTTTTTAGCGCCGCACGAGGGCAAGATCGTTGTGAACCAGATCTCGCCCAAGGTGTTCGAAGCGGTCGCGTACAAAACGGCTCTCGTGATGTTTGAGGGCTCATACTCAGGCGTAGTCGAGCCTTGGAAACACTATATTCAGCTCAAGAAAGACTTCAGCAACGTCGACGATGTCCTTGCGAAAATCGCGGACGACGAGTACCTGCAAGCAATGGCCGATCGCGCCTATGCGCACGTCGTCGAATCGGGCCAATACAGCTACCGCCGATTTGTCGAGAGCTTCGACGACTTTCTCACTGCAACATTAGGCTGGTCTAACGGCCATCAACTCGTGCATGGCCTCGTAGGGACGCGCAACTTTGTAGGCCCGCAGCTGACGCCGGAACAGGCGTCACAGGTTGATCTGGGCCGCGGCATGGTGACGCGAGCGCCATTGGAGATCGCGGCGCCACTCAAGCTGCAGCTGCCGATGCCTGTGCTACGCGACGCTTGGAGCTCGACGCTTGCGGTAGTGGAGGTGCCGCAGCATCCTTCCGATCAAGTGGCCGTTCAAACTGTTGCGATCGAGAGTTTCCCAGGGCGCGCACTGTTGAAGGAAGGCGCGCGACGCATCAAGTCCCGCGTGGCCCGTAGGCTCGCCGACCAGCCGCTGATCCTCGCCGCATGCCGTGGCGTCTACCGACGGCTTCTCCTGCCACTGTATCGGCGCTTGCGATGAAATCGGCATGAAATGGTCCGAAGCTTTCGACGCCGTCGTCATGTTGACGTGGTCGACGTGGAAAACAGAGCCTCGCAGCAACAGGTATCACTACGCGTCGCGTTTCGCGCGCGAGCTTCCGGTGTTCTTTGTGCAGCCATGGTCTAAACCGGGCACGCCATTGCGCGTCGAGCCGACTGAAATCCCGGGAGTGGAAGTTGTTCATTGCTCGAGTGCACTCCGGGCTCAAGATGTCCTGCAATTCAGGCAGCTGTTAAGTAAGCGACGAGTTCGTTTCCCGCTGCTGTGGATCTATAACAGTCTTCACTACGAGCCGCTCATCGCCGCGATGCCCCAAGCACTACGCGTCTTCCACGCGACGGAAGACTTTTTTACACCGAGCGTTGGTTGGGGATTGGATCAACAGGCTACCGCCGAATCGGTTCGGAGGCAGCTTTCTTGCATCGATCTCCTGATCGCAGTAAGCGACGGCGTGCTCGCATCCTGTCGGATCAAGGGCGATTACTCAGGGCGAGCGTTGGTTGTGGAAAACGGCTGCGATGCTGCGTTCCTATTAAGTGCGGTGAACGCGCAGCCGAGTCAAACAGTTCATGAGAGCAAACTTATTGCCGTGTTCCAGGGCGGAATCAACAAACGGCTGGACTTCGAGCTGCTGCATGACCTTGTTCGGTTGCTTCCGGATTGGGAATTCTGGTTCTGTGGTTCTGACGAGCATGGGGCCAATCGGTGGAGAACTCTGTGCGGACATGTCAATGTGAAATATTTCGGAGTTCTCGAACCGACCAACCTAGCCAACATGCTGTGTTCCTCGACGGTGGGACTCATCCCGTTTGTTCAAGACGAGTGGATAGGAAATAGCTTTCCACTCAAGGCGTTGGAGTATGTCGCATGCGGTCTTCCCGTGGTCAGCGTTCCGATAACTGCGTTGCGTAGGTTTTCAAGCGACATCTATTTCGCTCGAACGGCCGTTGAATTTTCGGCCGCTCTGCAGGCGGCGGCAAGAACGCGGATGGATCGTGCTTCTTTGAATCGTCGCAGGCAACTGGCAGAGGAGAATTCGTACGACACCCGGTTCACAGTGATGATCAAAGCACTGCTCGCGGAGCGCGAGCGCCTCGCGCGCGAGGTTCAGGGTCGTTTAACGATCCAGCTTCGCGCGCCGTCCGCGCTTGAACTTTGGACCGAAGGGTGTGCTTCGCTAGCTGAGCGCCTCGTCAGCCGGATGTGGCGAACCGTGCCGCTTCGTCTTCGAGCCAGCTTAAAGCACCGAGCGCAGTCATTAGTACATCGCGCTCAATGTGCGGAAGGCGAACGATCTCGGTTCGAACGCTTGTTGCACGCAACGTTAAAGTTCGCGCTCCCAGCCCGCTTACGACGACGCGTTACTGGCACGATGCGTCAAGATCGTTAACCACGATACGAAAAATTCGCTCATGCAATCTCAATATCGTCGCCTCAACTGCGCGCGGGCGGCGTGGTGCCGGCCGAGTCAAGTCATGAGGTGAAGGTGCCAATCGGGTTTATCCGCGAAGCTGGAATGAGAACAGTTAGGAATGCTAGCCTCATGACATGAGGTACGGTTTAAGCAACTCTGTCGTTCGGTCAACGCGCGCGGAAGGACTAGACGCTCTGCGGTTTGTACTGGCATTTTGGGTGCTGGCCGCACATGTGGCCGGCTGGGCGGCAACCGCGCCCATGTGGTTTACCGGTGCACTGCGCGGATTGAGCAACGTGTTTCAGCCTGCGTTTGAAACACATCCAGCCGTGCTCGCCTTCATCGTGCTAAGCGGTTACTGCATCCACAGAAATGGCTTGCGCGCAGATAGCCTAGCGATCGGACCATATGCGATTCGCCGCGTGTTCCGAATATTTCCCATTTATGTGCTTGCTGCGGCCATTGGCGTGTTGGCCGGAGTATTTTTTTTGGCTGATCACTCCATATCCGCAGGCGGGCTTACGCTCAAGTTGATCGGCATCTCAGCCATAGTGCCGTCGCTTAACGCGATCACTTATCAAGGCAACGCGCCGCTTCATACGGTCATGGTGGAGATGTGGCTGTATGCGGCGTATCCAGTAGTGATTCTATTTCTGTTGCGCGGAGGCCGAGAGCGGGTCTTGTGGGCGGCGCTTGGCACAGTCTGCGCTGTCGGTGTCTTGCTGTGCCGGCGCAGCCCGTCCTTGACTGATTGGTGGCACAACGGGAGTCTGCCCGGGTTTCTGCTTTACTGGTGGATCGGGGCATGGTTTGTGAGCGGTCGCCTATCGCGACGGACGATCACGGTTGCGGCTGCCAGTTGGGTGATCCTATCCATCCTGCTGATAGGCGGATGGCTCGCGGATCTTGTCGCAGTAGAAGCGCGTAAGGTCTGCTTCGCTTTCCTCATTGGCGCCTGCATAAGAAATATCGACAAACCCCTAAGGGTGGCCTTCGGCAGGCTTGGTCAAGCGGGGTACAGCCTCTATGCATTCCACGCGCCCGTGGTGCTGGTCTTACTGTCGATCGGAACCTCATGGTGGCTTTCTATCGCGGGGGCCATCGCAGTGGGATTCGTCGCGTTTTTCACCGTTGAGTCGCCCTTGACGCGGCTCGGAAAAACGCTTGCTCAAGCGAAGTGTGCAGGGATTTTGCAATCTTCCCAACAAAAACGATATGGAGAAGCCTAAACGATGTCCGCTGAGCGAGACGCACTTGGCCCTCCCGTCACATGTGTGGAATAAGCGGAATCATTTCACTCGAGGACGCGGATCGGTGTAGATCGCGCGTGGTGCGCATGGGCGAGGTGATGGCGCACCGTGGGCCCGACGGCGATGGTGTTTTCCAAGATCCTCCCGCCGGCGTCTGTCTGGGCCACCGCCGTCTCGCAATAATCGATCCGGCGCATGGCCACCAACCGATGAGCACTGCGGATGGGGAGATCACGATTATCTTTAACGGCGCGATCTATAACTATTTGGAGCTGCGTCGCGAGTTGTTGTCTTATGGCCACCCGATCCGCTCGTACTCCGACACCGAGGTCATCCTGTATGCGTGGCGCCAATGGGGTGCGGAATGTCTACAGCGCTTCCTCGGTATGTTTGCGTTCGCGATCTGGGACAAGCGGCAGCAGCTGTTGTTCTGCGCCCGTGATCGGGTTGGGATCAAGCCGTTTTACTTTTTCTCCAATGATCACGAGTTCGTCTTCGCTTCGGAGATCAAGGCAATACTGGCATCGGGATTGGTGTCCGCGAGGGTCCATCCGAACGGTCTTTGCGATTATCTGACGTTCCAGTTCTGTCTGCAGGACAGAACGCTCTTCGATGGAATAAAGCGGCTTGAGCCAGGTCAGTCGATGGTCGTCCGGCTCGCTAACGGCGTGATCGATGTGAAGGTCTCCCAATACTGGGAAGTGTCGTACCCCGAAGATCCCGGCTGGACCGAGGCCGAGTCGGTCAGCGAACTGTCGCGCTTGCTCGAGGATGCGGTCCGCATCCATCTGCGTTCCGATGTTCCGCTGGGTGCGCACCTTTCGGGCGGGCTCGACTCGAGCACGGTGGCATGCATCGCTTCGTCACTGCTGCAAGGCGAGCGGCTGCAGACGTTTACCGGTGCGTTTCACGAGGGGCCGGCGTTCGACGAATCTGCTTACGCTCGCGCCGTTGCCGAGCGCATCAAGGCTCGCTACCACGAGACGTATGTAACGGGCGACGAGCTTTCGTCGCTGCTGCCGCGGCTGATGTACATGATGGATGAGCCGGTCGCTGGCCCGGGACTCATTCCGCAGTTTTACGTTTCGAAGCTGGCGGCGGAATCCGTCAAGGTCGTGCTCGGAGGCCAAGGCGGCGACGAGATATTCGTCGGCTATGCGCGCTACCTGATTCCCTACCTGGAGCAGGCGCTGCAGAATGCGCGCGCCTCCTTCATGAGATTGCTCCGAATCTCTCCGTCCTCAACAATTACAAGCCAATACTTTCGCGGCTGTGGTCATCCGGCTTGTTCGACGATCCAGCGAGCCGCTATTACTCGCTGATCGATCGTAGTGAGGGCATGCGGGAGCTGTTTACTCCCGACCTTTGGTCGGGCTCATACCAGCCGCGCGATGCGTTCGACGATATCTTCAACAAGCCGGAGCGCGCAGGACTCATCGAGCGCATGACGTACTTCGACCTGAAGGCTTCGCTTCCGGCGCTGTTGCATGTGGAGGATCGCACCAGCATGGCGGTTTCGATCGAGTCGCGGGTGCCGCTGCTTGACCATCGGTTGGTGGAGCTTGCGGCGCGTGTGCCCACCAGAATCAAGTTTGCATCGGGAAAACTGAAGCACGTGTTTCGGGAAGCAGTCAGGCACATCGTTCCGCCTCTGGTGCTCGATCGCAAAGACAAGATGGGGTTTCCAGTACCGCTCGCACATTGGTACAAGGGCGTGGCGCGCGACTTTGTGCACGATACGTTGCTGTCGCAGCGCGCGCGCGAACGGGGGCTTTACGATGCTTCCAAGGTGGCCAGACATCTCGAAACCGATCAGTCGTTCAGTCGCCTGACCTGGGGACTTCTATGTATCGAGCTGTGGCATCGTGCCTTTATCGACGGCGAATCAACGGCTCCATCTTTTCAGCATCGGGCACCGGGCGCCAACGTGCTCTAACTGAGCGGGCAAGGGCCTTCGCGCGCATCCCCCATGGACTCAGGCGCAACGGCAACGGCAGCGTGTGCCAAAGTCGTTTTGCGGCGCGCGTCGCTGCGCGTTCAGGTGGAATCAACGAATGGACTCCCGTGATGCGCCTGACCTTGCCGCGGACAGACGGCGCCAATGCCATCGCGCCCCGTTCGAATGCAACGCGAATTTCGTCAGCTAGAACAGACACCGCAATCGTCGCCGGCGCGCCGGACTCTAGGGCGATGGCTTGCGAGTAGGTCTGTCTGCCACAAAACAACAACGCAACTCGGCCATTAACGGGCGTAGAACCTGGGGCATCCACTCCGAGTTGCAGATCACTGATCCGGCAGGGCGGCAGACGGGCAATGTAGTCACTGCCGGTGGTGCTCTGCCTCAATCGCCGGGCGCCCAGAAACGAATCGCGTTGTTGCAATGTGACAAAACACGTATCCGTGTGCAGTAACTCGCCGGACGGCAAACCTCCCCTTGCCTCGGCGACGGCGCGCCGGCTGTCTCCGACTTCGCCGTCGAGCAGTATGAATCGGAGAGACTCATCGGCATGCGCTGAGGTCGATGGCCACTGCTCCGCCGTTGATTGACGGATGCCGCTGCTGGCAAGGCTTCCCACTGCGCTGTCGAACGCAGCGGCTAGCGATTCGTGTCCGTATCGGCCCGAGGCGACAATGTCCGAGAACGCGCGCTCGATCATTGCGTACACCGATGCCGGGTCGCGGATGAAGCTCACCGCGTCATCGAAATTCGAGTAGTCCTTTTTCAGTGAAAAGTAGTGCCGGTCGGGCTCGATAACGCCCGAGTACTCGCCTTCATAAAGGATAAGTGCGGTGCGCATCGCAATCGCCTCAAAAACGCGCGGCGATATCTGGTTCATTCGCGTGGAGTGATCGAATTTGTGCAAACACGCGGCGTGCACTTCCTCGAAATCGGCCTCAGGCCGAGACTCGAGATAATTTTCAACCGCTCGACGCACTTCGCCGTGCTCGTCGATCAGATTGGCGCCGCTTTCACAACCCAGAGTCGCGACGCAGCGCCCAAGAAAGCGATACCAATCGTCGTCATACAACCGGTCGCCCTCGGACCACTCGATGTCGCATACCACTCCTCGCTCGTGGCACAGCGCATCGACATCGCGCCCGATCCACCACTTTTCCATTGCCAGCGAGCCATACCAGTAGGCGAGTCGCCGCCCGCGATAGCCGATCTCGACAGGCCGTTCGCTTAACGGCAATGCCAGGTGCTGGTGTCGCTCGAAGTCCAGCGGCACGTAGCCGGTCAAGACTCCAACGAAGGTGACGTGTGAAAAGCGATGTTGCGGATAGAATTTTTCACGCTCCGCCTCGGGAACGCAAGTGAACACCAGCCTGATCTGCAGCGACTCGAGCGCTTGCCGCGTCATTTCGGTGCGTTCGTACTCGTCCTGTAGGAACGCGGCCTTCAGACCCTTGAAGCTACGAAGCTGATCGGCCAACGCCGTCAGTGGCCAGTCGGAAAACAATTGCACCGAAAAGT
>JBDTQZ010000065.1:0-7431 GCA_039931935.1 Burkholderiaceae bacterium
GATCACCCGCACGAACATCAAGAGCGGCACGACCACTGTGCATGACCTCGATGGCCATACGCTTGGCAGTTTTACATTGACGGCGCCGCTAGACGCCGCCATCGTCGACGACGCAAGAGTCAAGCACGGCGTCACAGCGGTCGAGCCGATCGACCCGACCGGCGCGGCGTATCGTGACGTGCTGGTTGTGACGTTCAAGGCACGATAGAAATCAGTTGTCTGCACTGCCGGGCCTTGTTCGACGCACGCAGATACGCGATGATCGGCAGCGAAGGTGGCATCCGGCGCTCTCCGGACAATCCTTAGGAGACGACGGTGTTTATCGATTACGCCAGCAAACCCCCGATTCCCGCATTTGCCAAGCCAGCACCCCACCTCGGCAATTACGACCGCGTGTACGAGTCGAGCAAGAGCGTTTCAACCGAACGTGAGCCATCTCTCGAAGAGTATTTGGCAACTTATGAACGAGCCGGCGCCCGGCATGTGGTGGTCAAAGCCAAGGACGTTGAGACAACCTTTGGTCTGAAGACTTCGAATGAAGATGTGGCGGAGTTCTGTCGACAGCAGGGCGGACGCTACGTCGGCTTTGCAGGCGTGGATCCTCACAAGGGCATCACAGCGATCCGGGAGCTCGTGCACGCAGTGCGCGAGTTAGGTCTGCGCGGACTCAACTTGCAGTGTTTCGAGCACAAGCTACACATCAACGACAAGAAGATGTACCCGCTGTACGCCAAGTGCATCGAGCTCGACATTCCGGTCAATATTCACAGCTCGATCAACTTTTCATCGCAGACGCTGATGGATTACGGTCGACCTCAGCTTCTTGACGAAGTGATGGTTCATTTTCCGGAATTGAGGGTGTGCGCGGCACCGCCTGGCTGGCCCTGGGTTCACGAATTGATCGGCGTAGCCTGGCGTCACAAGAACGTTCATATCGGTTTGGTGGCGGTGAGACCGAAGTATCTGCAGCAACCTGCATCGGGATACGAAGGGTTGGTTCAGTTCGGCGGCAGCGTGCTGCAGGATCGAATTATTTTCGGCACGTCTTACCCGCTCGTTCCGGTCGAACGTTCGGTCAAGGAAGTGGAGGACCTGCCGCTTAAGGATCATGTAAAACGCAAGTGGCTGCACGACAACGCGGCACGATTTCTCGGCCTCGCATGATTGAAAAAACACAAGGAGACGCGGCATGACAATTCACAGAGGAAGACGTAAGGCCATTGCGCAATTGCTCTCGGTATCAAGCGGAGTCGCACTTGGCATTCCACGCGTCGCATTCGCGCAGCCGGCCAAGCCCGCCAGCATTGTCGTTAACGCGGCGGGTGGTGCAGTCAACAAGGGCTTGCGCGAAGCCTTCTTCAACGAGTTCGAAAAGCGTTACGGCATCAAGGTCGTCGACACGAGTCCGACTGACTTTGGCAAGCTGCGCGCAATGGTTCAATCGGGCAACGTCGAATGGTCGGTGATGGAAATCAACGAGGCCGATGCGGAGCGCGCAGTGAAGCTCAACCTTCTCGAGCCCCTCGACATGAGCGTGATCAACATGGCGGGACACCCAAAGGAGCTGCAGGACAACAAATGGGTCGTCACGCGCGGGATCTATTCGACCGTACTCGGCTACCGAACCGACGTGTTCGCATCGCGTCCGCGGCCGACCACTTGGTCCGAATTCTGGGATGTCAAGAAGTTCCCCGGGCCACGCGCGCTGCGCAACTCTCCGGTTGATAACCTGGAATTTGCGCTGATGGCGGATGGTGTCAAATTGAGCGAGCTCTATCCGATCGATGTCGATCGCGCGTTTCGCAAGATGGATCAGATCAAACCCAATATCTCCGTTTGGTGGACAACTGGAGCTCAGTCCGCGCAGTTGCTCATCGACAAGGAGGCGGTGCTGGGAACGGCGTGGCACGGCAGGTTCTACACCGCGATCAAGGACGGTGCGCCGATAGGCATCGAATTCAATCAGGGTCTGATTCATCGCACGCCGTTCGGCATTCCACGCGGTGCGAAGGATGCGTACTGGGGACAGCGCTTCCTTGCGTTGTTAACCGAGCCGCAGCTTCAGGCGAAGTACGCGAATCTGATGTCGTATCCCGGACTCCATCAGGACGCGATCAAATACACCGATCCAGCAATGATCCCGTTCCTTCCGACCTCTGCAAACAACTTGACGAAGCAGGCATGGTCGAATGCTGTGTGGTGGAACGACAACGCCGATGTTGTGGAACGGTGGCAGCGTTGGCTTCTCGCGCGTTAGCACGTTCGCGATCGGCCTTCGCCGAGCATGGCAACTGTCTTGGCGCTGGCCGAGGTCACCAAGCACTATGGTGAAGTTCGCGCTCTACACGGGGTCGACCTGGAAGTTCAGTCCGGAGAGCTGCTGACCCTTCTGGGGCCGAGCGGTTCGGGCAAGACCACGCTGCTCAAAGTCATCGCCGGCTTTGAGATCGCCGAAGGGGGAGTCGTGACGCTCGCCGGTCGCGACATCACGACGCTCGCCCCCAACAAGCGAGACATCGGCATGGTTTTCCAAAACTACGCCTTGTTTCCTCACATGTCGGTGGCGGCCAACATCGCGTTCCCGTTAAGTATTCGCAAGGTTGCGCAGAAACAGGTGGCCGAGCGGGTCGAGGAGGCCCTTCAGTTAGTTGGCCTGCTCGGCTATGGCGAGCGCCTTCCGAAGCAGTTATCAGGCGGGCAACAGCAGCGCGTCGCGCTGGCACGTGCGGTTGTCTTCAAGCCAGGATTGCTGCTGCTCGACGAGCCTTTCGGAGCCTTGGACCGAAAGCTGCGGGAGCAAATGCAGCTTGAAGTCCGCCAGTTGCAGCAACGCCTCGGCATCACGACCATCTTCGTGACCCATGACCAGGAAGAGGCACTTGTGCTTTCGGACCGCATCGCGGTGATGAGTGACGGCGTGATCGAGCAACTGGGTAACCCACGCGCAATTTATGCGCAGCCCGTGAATCGGTTCGTCGCGGATTTCATCGGCGAATCGAATCTATTGCATGCGCGTACTGCTGCAAATGGTGAGGCAGCGGTGCTCGATGACGGCGTGCTGACCGCGTTGCCGGAGCGCAGAAACGCAGATTCAGAGATCGGGCTGCTGATCCGCCCGGAAGCCATCGAGCTGCAATATGCCCGCATCAACCCGACCGGTTTCCGGGGAACGATCCAGGAGGTGGTTTACCTCGGCAGCACGCTGAAGTATTTCGTGCGGCTCGACAATGGCTCGACAGTTATTGCGCGGCGATCATTCGGACACGCGCCGGTTTTTGCTAAAGGCGATCCGGTCGCGGCTTCGTGGTCTCCGTCGGACGTTCACGTTGTTCAATGGTGAGCACACTGAAACCAGTACGGGCAGAGAGCGAACCCGTGTTGCAGGCTGCGCTGCCGCTTTTGTTTTTGCTGGCGCTGTTCATCTATCCCGTTGCTCGCTTTCTTCTGCTTAGCGTCGAAGGTGGCTCGTTGGCTCAGTACGAGAAGGCGTTGTTCGACGGACTTTACATCCGCGTTCTGGTCGACACGTTCCGTATTGCGCTGATCGTCACCGTCATCACACTGATCCTGGGTTATCCCATTGCGTACTTCCTGTCGTCGGCCCCGCCTCGATGGGCCACGATTGGACTTGTCTTCCTGATTCTTCCGTTCTGGACCAGCGTGTTGATCAGGACCTATGCGTGGTCGGTCATCCTCGGCCGCAATGGAGTGATCAATCGGTTCCTGCTTTCATCCGAGATCGTCGACGAGCCATTGCGGCTGCTGAATAACGAGATCGGTGTACTCATCGGCATGGTGCATGTCCTGCTGCCGTACATGGTGTTTCCGCTCTACGCAGTGATGCGGCGGCAGGACCCGACTTTGCTGTTGGCCTCGCAAGGCCTCGGGGCGTCGAGTCCGCAAACGTTCTGGCGCATCTTTCTTCCCCTCTCCGTGCCTGGAATTCTCGCCGGCACAACGTTGGTTTTCGTCTTGTCGATCGGATTTTTTATCACCCCTGCGGTGCTGGGTGGCGGCAAGGTGGTGATGATCGCCGTGCTGATCGAGCAACAGGTCCGCGGACTGTCGAACTGGCCATTTGCAGCAGCGCTGTCAACGGTGCTCCTCGCAGCCGCTCTCGCGATGTATGCCCTGCTTTCCGTCGCGTTGCGTGCAAAGCGATGATGCAGCCCGCGCGTCGCCATCGTCGGCCGAAGAAACCCTGGACCGTGGCGCTGTACGTCTACTGCGTACTGGTGTTCGCTTTCCTAATGCTCCCGATGGTGATTGTCGCTGTGCTGTCCTTCAGCTCATCTCCCTACGTGGTTTTCCCGCCGCCGGGCTTCTCGTTGCGCTGGTACGCGACCTATTTCGCAGATCCGATCTGGATCGACGCCACGATTCGCAGCGTCAAGGTCGGTGTCGCAACCACGATCGCTGCGACGGTACTCGGCACGCTGCTCGCCTTCAGTCTGGTTCGCGGCCGCTATCCTGGGAAGGCGTTGGTGGACCAACTGGCGATCGCGCCGCTGATCGTGCCCTCCATCGTCTACTCAGTCGCGATCTACATCCTGTTCGCCCAAATGAGGATGATTGGAGAATGGCCGACGATCGCGCTTGCCCACACCGTGCACACGCTGCCTTTCGTGATCCTGATCGTCGGCGCAGCATTGCGCACGTTCGACGTCGCTCAAGAACAGGCCGCAGTAGGGCTCGGAGCGACCCGCTTCCAAGCCATCACCAAGGTCACACTACCTCAGATACGCCCGGCGCTCATCTCTGCGGCGTTTCTCGTATTCATTTCCTCGTTCGATGAGCTCGTGATCGCAATGTTTCTCGGCGGTTCGAGAATGACGCTGCCGAAGAAGATGTTCGACAACATCATGAACGACATTGACCCGACCATTGCGGCGGTTTCGGTGATGCAGATTGCGTTGGTCATCGTCGTGCTCGCGATCACGGCGCGCTTCGGCGCGGGCGCCAAGCCCGTTGCCTAGCCTCGCACGCATGCGGCGTCAGCAGATTCTCGATGCGCCTGTAGTAAGCCTCCAAGAACGTCGCCGGAGGATCGAGATCACGGTATTGCCCACAAACATCGGCGCGCTGCTCGACGATGCGGCCGCCTCCGCCGGTTCAGCGCTGGCGTGGAACTTCTTCGAGAGCCAGGAGCGTGCCACGTACAGGGAGGTGCGCCGTGCGGTGAACTGCCTTGCAAACGGTTTGCACCAACGGGGCGTCCGAAAAGGAACGAAGGTCGCGGTCATGCTTCCGAACGTTGCCGCGATGCCGACTACGTGGCTCGCTCTGGCGCGGCTCGGCGCCGTCATGGTGCCGGTCAATATCGCCTACACGCCGCGCGAGCTGGAATACGTCGTGACCAATAGCGACTCGACATTCCTTGTCGTTCACGACGAATGCCTGCCTGCCCTCGACGGCATGGCGCAACTGCCGACAGCGTTTGTCAAGGAGAACATATTCGTGGTCGGGGTCAACGGCGCGCAACGTTTTCAATCGTGGGATGACGTTGCCCGTGATCAACCCGCCGAATTGCTATTTCAAGCAGCTGTCGTTCTGGATGACCTGATCAACATTCAATACACGTCCGGAACGACAGGCTTTCCAAAGGGCTGCATGCTCTCGCACCGCTACTGGCTGCTGCTGGCCAAGGTGCAGGGAGAACATGACGGCCGCACCTATATGCGAGTAATGGCAGCCAACCCTTTTTTTTACATGACGCCGCAGTGGCTGCTGCTGATGACCTTTTACAGCAGGGGTACGTTATTCGTAGCGCGGCGCCTAAGCGGAAGCCGATACATTTCGTGGATTCGTGAGCATCGGATCCAGTTCTGTCTGTTTCCGGAGGCGGCCTACAAACGGCCTGCGCAACCGAACGACAACGATAACGAGATTGTCAGAGTGAGCACGTACGGTTTTCCAAAGGAAGAGCAGGCGAGACTCGAGGAACGATTCGACTTCGTTGCGCGCGAGGCTTTCGGCATGACCGAGATCGGAACGGCGTTGTTCGTGCCGATCGAGGCGACCGAGATGACGGGGTCAGGGTCTTGCGGCGTTCCAGAGCCCTTTCGCGAGTGTCGCATCGTCAATGAAGACGGAAACGAATTGCCGGCTGGCGCTGTGGGCGAGCTGATCGTTCGGGGGCCCGGCATCCTGCAGGGCTATTACAACAACGCCGAGGCGACAGCCAAGGCGTTCCATGGCGAGTGGTTCAGAACCGGGGATCTCTTTCGGCAGGACGAGCGCGGCTACTTCTATATCGTCGGTCGCGTGAAGGACATGATTCGCCGTAGCGGAGAGAACATCGCTGCGAGAGAGGTGGAGGACGTCGTGCTGCGGATTCCAGGCGTTTTCGAGGCGGCGTGCGTTCCCGTTCCCGATGCTCGCCGTGGCGAGGAAATCAAGTTGCTTGTTGTGCTGCAGCCAGAAATTTCGAAGAAAGAGCTAACGCCGACGCTGATCCTCGAGCATTGCCGGTCGAAGCTGGCTCCTTTCAAGGTTCCCCGGTACATCGCCTACGCCGACTCGCTACCGAAGACCGGCTCGAACAAGGTGGCGAAGGGAGAACTACGAGCGTCAGCGAATCTGACTGCTGGCTGCTTCGACTCGGTGCAGAACACATGGCTCTAGCCACGCGCATCGCTGCACCGGATTGTGACGATCCGCTAGAAAGGTGCCGCCAAATCGAAGCAGAACCGCTGCCCGCGAGCGTTTGGCGGCTGCTCGACGATGCGACACGTGATGCCAGCGATCAGCTGCTATGGGACTTCTTTCAGGCGCAGTCGCGCGCCACATACGCCGAGGTTCACGAAACGGCTGCTGCGCTGGCGGCTGGGCTGTATCAGCGTGGCGTCCGGCAGCGCTCGGTCGTGGCGATCATGCTGCCTAATGTTCCGGAGTATCCACTCGCATGGCTGGCACTCGCACGCCTAGGTGCGGTGGCTGTACCTGTCAACCCTCAGTACACGCCGCGCGAGATTCGGTATGTGCTCGCGGATTCGGCTGCGTCCTGCGTGATCGTTCACGACGTCGGTGCGAGTGCCGTCGACAGCGTCATTGCGTCTCTGCCCGACATCTCGCCCGACCGCGTGTTCGTCGTTGGGAAGCAAGCGCAAGGGCACGAACCCTTCAAGGATCTGTTGCATGCGCATGGAGCCGACACGAGTAACTTCAATGAACCTCAGCTCGACGATTTACTGAGTATTCAATACACGTCCGGCACGACCGGTCTGCCCAAAGGCTGCCTGCTTACTCATCGCCAGTGGCTGACGTGCGGCAAGGTGAATGCGCGCAGAGACGGTCGCAGCTACCGACGCATACTTGCATCGACGCCGTTTTTCTACATGGACCCGCATTGGCTTTTGCTGATGACGCTGTTCCAGCGTGCCACGCTGTATGTGGCCGAGCGCCAAAGCGCGAGTCATTTCATGCAGTGGG
>JBDTQZ010000066.1:0-7423 GCA_039931935.1 Burkholderiaceae bacterium
AGCGCGCCCGCGGTCAACGAGATGCTCGAACTGCCGCATGTGATCGGCAACACCTACGCCGATGCAGCCAATGTGTTGACCGAGTTCAAGGTTGAGCGTGTCGAAGTGGCGAGTGCTGCTCCGACCGGTGAAGTGCTCGCACAGGATCCTGCGCCGGGAAGCTCTTTGCCGCCGGGAAGCCCGATCGCCTTGCGGGTGTCCGATGGCTCGCTTGCGAGTGCTGCGGCCGCGGTGCCGGCGCCGTCCGCGGCTGCTGTGGCCCCCGCTTCGCAGCTCGAACCTTCGACGGCGCCGGTGCAAAACGATCGGGTGGCTCGTGCGTTTGTCGGCGAGATCGCGAGCAACGTCGTGGCCGCGCTGGTCGCCGGTGTATTGCTCGGCCTGCTGCTTGGTGCCTTGCTTATGCGTCGAGCGCTTTTAGCGCGCGGTCGCGCCATCGATACAGCGCCCGCAGAACACGTGGATATTGCGCCGGGCGAAATCGACAGCAGCCAGGCGGCTGCCGAAGTCCACAGAGTGGCGGCAATCGAGCCGCGTGCCGAAATCATATTTACCGCTCGGCTCGATTCGGGCAAAACAACAATCAAATTCACCGACTTGCCGGAGGACGAAGAAGCAGCGATTGCCGGACATGAAACCACAGGAAATACTCGGCCACAACGACAGCGGTGAACTTTGGCCAGTGCGCGACGGCCCTGCGTTCAGCGATCTGCAATCCGCGTATAGCGACGCGCTTGCCGTTCGGCGGCTGCGCATCACACGCGGCGAGGTTCCGGTGGGTTACAAGGTTGGCTTCACGAACCGCACCATCTGGTCCCGCTACAGCGTCTACGCACCCATCTGGGGCTTCGTCTGGAACACGACCATCTCCTATTGCGAGGGTGCCGGCAACGTGCCGCTTGCTCATGTGTGCCAACCGCGCATTGAACCCGAAGCGGTGTTCGGCTTCAGGGCAACGCCGCGGCGCCCTGCCACGCTCGTGGACCTGTTCGATGCGCTGGACTGGGTGGCACCTGGCTTCGAGATCGTCCAGTCACACTCGCCTGGCTGGAAGTTCACGGCACCGGAAACCGTGGCAGACGGCGGTTTGCATGGCCGACTGCTCGTCGGGCCAAAGACACCGATCGCCAAATTGGCGCGCGACAGCGAGCAACTCCATCGTACTTTTGCGAGTGCCCGCGTCCGTCTGCAAAGAAACGGCGAACTCGTGGACGAAGGCTCAGGCGCTAATGTGCTGGATAGTCCATTGCATGCGTTAATGCACTTCGTGACGGAGTTGCGATCGTGCCCAGGCGCGCCAGACCTGGCTACCAATGACGTGGTGACAACGGGCACCTGGACAGACGCCTGGCCAGTGGCCGCCCAAGAAAGATGGAGCGCGCGATTCGATGCGTTGCCTGCGCTTGAGATCAACTTCGAGTGAGTAGTGGTGCGTGCACCGCCCCTTTCATCAAAGGCAGCGGGCTATCGCAAAGGCTTGCGCTTACAAGACATCAAGCGTGGTGCATCGGTCTCGTCGTGCCAAGGACAGGGCTGTCCTGTCGCAATAGGCGGAACGCCTGGACGGCGCTCTGCAGTGTGAGCCCGTGAGGGTCAACGCGAACGGTCACACGCGAACGATTCGCAGCGCCCGACAATGCGGCTCCCGTCAGCAGAAAGGCGAGCGAATTGCATGGAAGCTCGGCATCAGCCGCGGCGGAATTTTGCGTCATGCTGACCTGCGGCTCCATACTGACGGGAGCAGCGATGAGTCCAGTGCGCACGACGAAATAGTTGACGCCGCTTGCGGCTATCACCTCATCGGCCGCAAGTTTCAGTTCACGCCACCGAGTCTCCGCCCAGGAGGTAGCGCCGGTGCGCTGATCCGATCCGCTGTGGCCCACCGAAATCCATCGACCAGGCAGACCGGACCGCTTGGCGAGCTCGAGGCAGCCTGACAGGCCGTCAACCTCAAGTTGCCATGCGCCGGGCGACAAGCCTCTTCGATTTGCGCCGGCGAGGTAGATCACATGTGCTGCGCAATCAATGAAGGGAGCCAGCGTGTGTGGCTGCTCCACGTTGGCGAACACAACTTCGCCAGGTGCCAACGACGGTTCGGACGTAAGGCGATCTGCGCTTCGCACGCAGGCAATGACCGGCACCGACGCGTTACGCAGGTAGCGCAGAACATAACGGCCGGTCCGCCCGCTTGCACCCACGAGAAGAATCGAATCCCTGACGCTCGTTGTTCCCATACTGCGAATCGACGGTCGTCGCTACCTCGTGGTGATAAGCATTCCGCCAATGGACTGCGGTAATGATCGGACGTCTGCGGCGCGTCCGCGACCCCGTGCGTCCGCGACCCGTGCGTCCGCGACCCATTGATGTGGGACTCACTCGAGATGCACCGCGGAGGCTGCGCCGCGGGGATGTCGGCGCGCGTTCCATCCTTTTCCCGTAACGGATCCTCTCGACGTATAAGGCGCGCGCTTGTTCGCCGAGCCGGCGTTAAACTTTCGCAGGCGGAACAGATCGTTTCTCGGACCTGAACCTCGATTTTTCTTTCTTGCAGCGTGAGGGGACCATGAGCTCCAAAATCTTTCTAAAGATCGGCGACATCAAAGGCGAGTCGACCGACGACAAGCACAAGGAGCAAATCGAGGTTTTCAGTTGGTCCTGGGGCGTCACTAACGCGACAACGTTGGGTCCTGCCAGTGGCAATGCAGCGGGCCGGCCAAGTTTCAACGACCTAAATTTCATGCACCGTTACGACAAGGCGGCGCCGCTTCTGTGGCGCGCCTGTGCCGTCGGCCAGCACTTTGCCGAAGCTACTCTCGTTGGCACCAAGCAGGGCAAGGCGGCGCAGGATTACCTGGTTGTGAAAATGAGCGACGTCGTGGTCACATCGGCCAACGCGTCCGACTCATCCGGCGGCGGTGAAGCGATGGAGTCGGTTGGCGTGAAGTTCGCCAAGGTGGACGTGGAATACAAACCCCAGAAGGCGGATGGCTCGTTCGACGTCGGCGTGCGGTTCAAGTACGACATTAAGAACAACAAGGAATTCTGAGCCGGCGCGTTTTCTTTGTTCTCAAATTGTGAGATTGATGCAGCTGGCGAAACCTGCGCCCGTCACCGGAGACCAGGCTACAGCGCGCACGGCATACGACGAGGTTCCTTACCCGGGGCACTCGCATGCCGAGACTCATCCAAACCGGATTGCGGCTATTGCGCGGCTGTTCGGAGTGGCCACGCCCAGCGTGGCGACCTCTCGAATCCTGGAGATTGCCTGCGGCGATGGCAGCAACCTGCTGCCAATCGCCTACTCGCTGCCGCAAGCGCATTGCACCGGCTTCGACCTGGCTACAAGTGCAATCGAGCGGGCGCACGCGCGCGCGGCCAGCCTGCAGCTTCGCAACGTCGATCTCTTCGCAGGTGACCTGGCCAGCATTGGCCCCATCGGCCACTTCGACTACATCGTCGCCCATGGTTTGTATTCTTGGGCGCCCCGTTCACTGCGCGACGCCCTGCTGCGCCTCATTCATCGGTCGCTGTCGCCCAATGGCGTCGCCTTCGTCAGCTACAACACCCTTCCTGGCTGGCACGTTGCCGGAATGGTGCGCGAGATGCTGCGTTATCACACGCGTGGAGCGGGCGACGCCGGGTCCAAGGTGATGCAGGCCCGGGCATTACTCGACTTCCTGCGTGTAGCGCACAACGACAACGATCCCTATGGCCGATTGCTGGCGGCCGAGGCCGAACGATTTGCGCGCCATTCGTCGGCGCACATGTTCCACGACGACCTGGCCGATGTGAATGATCCGGTGTACTTCGAGGAGTTCGTGGCGCACGCCGCGCGGTTCGAGCTCGTGCAAGTGGCGGACGCGGACTTTGCGACGATGACGGCGAATGATCTTCCGGCCGAGGCGCGTGCGAAGCTGGAACAACTGCGCGGCGATCCAGTTACCTTCGGTCAATATCTCGACTTCGTGCGCTGTCGGCGCTTTCGCGAATCGCTTCTGTGCCGGGCGGAGGTGGTTCCTGCGCCGGTTCCGCTTCCGGGTGCGGTCCGCGAACTGCTGGCGACCTCGGCTGCAACTGCGACGGCGTCGCCGGTCGATCTCGCCGAAGGTGTTGAAGTGCAGTTCCGGTGGGGCGATCGGGCGAGCCTGGTGAGCGGAAGTTCGCTGGCGAAAGCGACCATGGCGGCATTGGGCGAGCGGTGGCCGGGGAGCGTGGCGTTCGGTCCTCTGCTCGCACGGGTTGACGCCTTACTGGGTCGCGCCGCGTCCAGCGACGACGCCGAGGCGCTGCAAGACGTGCTGCTCGAGGCGTTCGGGATGCGCATGGTCGAACTTACTGCGGAGAACTGGCACTGCACAACGGCGGTGAGCGAACGACCGCGGGCGAGCTGTATGGTTCGTCAGGACGCCGCGGCTAACGACGTGCTGGTCGCCTTGAACCATCGGCGCGTGCGCGTCGAGGACGACGACGCCCGACAGCTCCTTGCCCTGTGTGACGGCGAACACGCCGTCGACGCGCTGCTCACGGCGCTCGCGGCCCGCAAGATGGGTCTGGATCGGGACGCTGTCCTGGAGCGCCTGCAGGGGCTGGCTAAGCTCGCACTCTTCGAAGCCTAGTGGCCTAGGCTCATGCTGACGGCGGCGTCCATGGTGAAAATCGAACTGCCCGACCTGGAATCACAGAGCGATGTCGAGATCGTCAAGGAAAACCTGCTCACCGCTCAAGCGATCTACTTTGCGTACCAGATGGAGGAATTGCGCCTCTTCCAGGTGGTCGAGCGCATCGTGGAGCTGTTTCAGCAAGGGCAACTGCCGCTCGGCCGCGGTAGTGCTGGACAGGCGCTGGAGCAGATGTGGCGCTCCCATCGACCGCAGCCCGAGAGCGTGCGACGAAACGCGTACTGGCGAATGTTCGGCGCCGCGGCCGACGGGGATGCGGCTGCAGGCGAGCCGAACTCCGATTTCCTTTCGCTGTGGCTCCGCTTCATCGTCGCGGTGTCGACGTATGCGCGTGCGCACGGTGCATCGGCACTGATTGCGCCGCGTACCGATGCCAATGCTTCGCTGCGAAAAACAGCGCGCGATCTGGCGGCGAACCTATCGCTGCACGGGTGGGGCGGCGCTTATCACGCGGCTGAGGAGTTGACGGCCGACATTCAGCGGGCGCTCGACATCCTCGGCGATTCCGAAGTGCAGCAGGCGTTCGGCGCGCAAGACATGCGGCGCCTCCGCATGACACGCGAGCTGCACTTGCACTGAGCGGGCAAGGCCGTCGCGCGCGCGCCTGTCATTCCCACCAGCGCCTCGACATACGGCCGCATCACGCGCTGCACGCGGCCAATTGCTGCATACCGGTCCAGCGCGTCTATGGCATGTGGCAAAAACTAGACATTTGCTAATAACTGTCAAGGTTCTGCCACAGCTTAATCGGCAAAGTCAGCGCCGAGGTTGCGAGCCAGTCTGCCACAGCTGGGCAGCTCAAGATGCGACAAGAGTCTCCAACACGCGGCCTCGGCTCGATCAGCCAGGGTGTAGATGCGCTTGCCAGCTCGGGTGTGCCCCGTCGCTAGGCAGGTGTTAGTTGACGCTTGCGGGCACGCGGCGGCGGTAGCTCTACGCGTATCGTTAGGTCAATCGCATTCGCTACGGCTAGCACCGTGGCTAATTTCGGGTTGCCCTTTTCGCTAAAGGCCTTGTAAAGACTTTCGCGGCTTAGTCCGGTTTGGTTCGCAACCTTGGTCATGCCGCGCGCGCGAACCACGTCACCAAACGCGCGCGCGATGCCCGCCACGTCTTCTGGCGATTCTTCTAACCAAGCGTTCAAATACGCGACTTGCGCCGCCGGCGTGCGTAGATGGTGAGCAACATCGAACGGCACGGTTTTGATTGCAGTCGTTTTGGGCTTTGCCGAAGTCGTTTTGACAGTTTTCGATTTCATTTCTATACCTCTTGAGCCAATGCAATAGCGGTTTGGATATCGCCGGCTTGTGTCGCTTTGTCGCCGCCAGCCAAAAGCACAATCAACGTTCGGCCGCGCTCGGTGTAATAGACGCGGTAGCCTGGCCCGAAATCCAGCTTTAACTCCTTCACGCCGCCGCGCAACGCTCGATGCTGGCCCGGATTGCCATGCGCCAACCGGTCGATGCGCACAAGAATGCGCGCTTTACCGTCAACGTCCTTAAGGTCGTCTAGCCAATCCCGGAACGTTTCAGTTTGCTCAACGCGCACGGCCGGAGTGTAGCCTGTAGGATACAGGTGTCAAATCAAAAATAGGGTGTTGAGGCCGAAGATCTCGCGTCATGGCCTAGCGCTGTGTCCGCGCGATGATCAAGCGGCACAACTAAGCCCTCACGGAAACGCCAACGCGCTAGAGGCCGTCAGCACTACGGAATCCTGCATCACTGAACTGAAGTGACCCGTGCCGACGCGGGCGGTGCCGATAAGTCCACCAGCGGATTGATCAGCCTCTCGACGATGATCGTCGGGATCGTGCCCACCTGAACGCCGGCGACTCGCAGGTCTACGACCTCCATCGAGAGCTTGCCGTCGTTGACCACCAACCGGCCGCGAATTTTGGCGCTGGTGAGTCTGGGGAGCGCAAGTCCGGCAATCGCGAACTGCGCTTCGAACTCGCGGTCGCCCGGTCGGTGAATCCTCCGGTGGTGAGTCCCGTCACGGGCACGACCGCACGACGATGCGATCGAGCCGCAGGTTCAGGTCATCAGCCGTCTTGATGCTTTCGTCGTTGGCGAAGAACCAGCTCATGTTGAAGACACCGGCTTCCAGCAGCAGCGCGCTGCCCTGCGCGAAAGTCGCTTCGGTCTTGAAGTAGTACCAGTGGATGTCGCGCGGCGCGGAGACGAAGTTGCTCCACGAGGTGCCGCCGCCCCAGTCGGTGTCGATGAAGTTGAAGATGCGGCTCTCCTGCGTGTCGAGTGTGCCCTGCGTATCGGCCACGCTGAGGCTGGCGCGCGCGAACTGGCTGAATGTGGCGTCGGAGAAGCCGTACTCGTCGCTCACCTTGCCGGAATAGGTCGAGGTGTTGAATTCGAATGCGACGTAACCTTCCAGCGGCGCGGTCTCCTGCGCCGTGTGCCAGACCTGCAGCGCGGTGTAGTACTCGGCTTCGAGTGAATCGTCGTCATCGGCGCCGCTCAGCCGCGTCTGGATCGCCGAGCCGATCTCGCCGGTCGCCGGGTCTAGATAACGGGTGAGCACCGGATCACTGGCCTCGTCGCTGTGGTGCCAGTGCCAGGACCAGGTGAAACCGCCGAAGGGCGCGGTATATGTGACCCAGGGACTGCAGCGCGGGTCGAGCACGATGCCGTACGGCGGCAACGCGAGCACGTCGTCGAGCGACAGCAGTTTGCGCGCGGTCTCAAGATAGCGCTTGCGCAGACGGTTGGCGCGCGCGCGATCGAACC
>JBDTQZ010000067.1:0-7333 GCA_039931935.1 Burkholderiaceae bacterium
GCCGTGCTGACAAAGATAGAGCTCTGAAGTGGTGCGTGCGGCAAGTAGCGGCAGCGAATCCGGGGGACCGGTAACGAACGTCACTAGTGGAGCGAACTGGTTTCGCGCTGCGACACTCAGTTGATCGGAGTTCGCGTTCGTCGGTATTGCCAGATGGGCTCCATGCTGATTAATCAAATGGGCATGCAACAGCGCCGGTGCGGCTTCGGGCGCTTGCGCGAGTAATCCAATTTGCCGCTCTATTGACTGTTGCGCGATATCAACCCACTCGCTGCGGTCGTAGACGCCGGCCAGCCGAAGTAGCAGCTCGCATGCTGCGGCCGTTCCGCTGGGCACGGCACCATCGAACAATTCCCGCGCGCGCATTGGCAATAGACTTGGTTCGCTGTCATAGAAGCCTTCATCACTGTCAAAGAACCGGTCGATCATGCGATCAGCGAGCTGATGCGCGGCCTGTAGCCATTGCAATTCGCCGGTCGCTGCATGCAACTCCAGCATTCCGAGGCCAACCTGGGCATGATCGGCGAGATAACTTTCCGCTCGTAATGTCCCGGCTCTCCAGGCGTGGCGCAGCCGCCCATCGCGGCTCATCGTGTCGAGCAAAAACAGCGCAGTCTGTCGAGCACATTCAATTAGATCGGCGCGAGCCAGTAGTCGCCCAGCCTCGGCGAGCGCGCGCAACGCGATGCCGTTCCAGTCGGCAAGCACTTTGTCATCGGTGATTGGCCAGATCCGCTGTGACCGCGCGTCGTACAACCGGTCACGCACCGACCGTTCCCATTGCGCGAAGGCGTTTTCGGACAGTCCAAGCAGCCCGCGTACTGACTCGGGGTCGCGGCGCTCGAGAACATTCAACCCATGTTCCCAATTGCCGGATTCGCGAACGCCGTACAAGCGCAGTGCTGCATCGGCATCGGATTCCAGAGCGGCACGCAACTGCTCAGCCGTCCACACGTAGAACTTGCCTTCGACACCTTCCGAGTCCGCATCCTGTGCGGAGCTATAGGCGGCAGGGGCAAACGATGGATGCATCTCGCGCTGCAGCCACGCAATAATGTCCTCGGCGACGAAGCGTAGGCGCTCGTTGGACGTCAGGCGATACGCGCCCACGTAGACACGTACGAGTTGGGCATTGTCGTACAACATCTTCTCGAAATGCGGCACATGCCAGCGCTGATCGGTCGAGTAACGTGCAAAGCCACCGCCGACATGGTCATACATGCCGCCCGCCGCCATCGCAATTAGCGTTTGGGTCAGCATCGCTCGTGCGTCGTTACTTCCAAGCACCGCCAGACTCAATAGATATTGCAGTAGCGGCGCTTGGGGGAATTTCGGCGTCGTTCCAAAGCCACCATACGTTCGATCGAAGCGGCGCATCAGTTGCGACGTCACCTTTGTATGAATGGCGTCAACCGTCGCACGTCGCGACACGGCCCCTGCACGCACGTGTTCGAGCAATTCCTGCGCGTGTTGCTCGATATCTGCGCGCCGCTGCGTCCAAGCTTCTCGCACCCCCCGTAGCACGTCGGCAAACGAGGGCATTCCATGCTTTGCCTTTGACGGAAAGTAAGTCCCGCCATAAAAGGGTTTTAAGTCGAGCGTCAAAAACATGTTGAGTGGCCATCCGCCATGGCCGGTCAGCGCTTGCAGCGCACTCATGTAGACGTGATCGACATCGGGCAGTTCTTCGCGATCTACCTTAATCGCGACGAAGCCCTCGGCTAGCTGGCGGGCAATAGCCTCATCCTCGAAGCTTTCACGCTCCATCACGTGACACCAGTGACAGGTCGCGTATCCGATCGATAAGAAGATCGGCTTGTCATCGCTGCGCGCTCTTGCAAACGCTTCTTCGCCCCAGGCATACCAATCGACCGGATTATGCGCATGCTGCAATAGGTAAGGGCTCGTTTCCTGGGCAAGCCGATTCAATGAGCGGGCAGCGGCAGTCATCTCTTGGTGCGCTTTCGATACCAGGTCCGAGGACGGCTGGCACACAGTGAGGGCGGCGCGGTAGAACGGCGATTAGCAATCAGGTTCATCTAGACTTCTGACAAGCGGGCTCAGCAGTCCGAGCGGACGTATCGCAGCGGTCTAAGCAAGAAGAGCGCCGCGGAGGCCGCCGCCCAAAGAACGTGCTGTTGAAAGTGCACATGATCACGTCTCGTTTTCTTCGCATCCTGTGGGCATCGCCTTGCTCGCTCGTCGGGCTTGCGCTGGGCGCCGTTGTGCTGCTGTTTGGTGGGTCAGTGCGATGGGTGGGTTGTGCACTTGAGTTTGCGCTCTACCGTGGCCCCGGACCGTCGACCTCACGCTTGCGGCGTCTACCTTTCTCGGCGATTACTTTCGGCCACGTAATCCTGGGCGTCAGTCTTCAGGACCTCGTCCAATTGAGAGCACACGAGCTGGTGCACGTGTGGCAATACGAGCGTCTAGGTCTACTCTTCTTTATTGCTTATCCCGCATCCAGCCTGCTGGCCGCAGAAACGGGTGGTTGTCCATACCGAAATAACCGCTTCGAGATGGAAGCCTTCGCGCAATCACAGGCGTGCCGGCACCAGTCCTAGTTCATAGCGATTGCGAAGCTGCGCAGGATGACCGCTTCTGACCGAGAGCTTCGGACTGGTGTCGGCATTCGGCCAGGAGTTACCTTTCGACGCAGCGCGCTTACCGGCCGCTTCAGACTGGGTGCCGCCCCTCAGGGTCGGACACCGAATGACTGCGGCTGCCGATAGCTGACGTTCGCCGTCTTCTGGGGCCGCTGTCCGGTGGGCCTCTGAACCTGTCCTTCAAGTGGCGGCGGGCGAATGTGCGTTCACCGGCCGGCGACGAGACCGGTGAGCGACTGCTTCGGTAGGCAGCGAAGTGGCACTCACGACTCCGAAGCGGTAATGACCATCAGCCGGAAGCAGACGTACCCGAGTTAACGAAAGCGGACGCCTAACGAATGATGTGGACGGCCGCGCCCCGCGTTTGTTGCGGATCATGCGAAAGTGGAGTGCCAATCCTGCGATCATTGGTGATGCTCGGCCGCGCCTGCTGAGGGGCGAGCGCACCGAGTTCCGCTTCGGCGAGCGAGTCGTGCTCGTACTGACGGCGCCCTTAACCAATTCATTCCGGCGCGCGTGCGGCCGATTGCTGCAACCGATGTGGCACAGACAATGCTCAACGCAGCCTTTGCCGATCGTCCGCCGGGCGTGATGAAGTCACCCCGATGCAAGGTGCTGCCGCGAGCCGCGCGAGCTAAGACCCCCTCGACATTTGCCGATGTGTCCTCGTCGTCCCGACCGGCGAAGACCTTGCGGCCGGACGTCAGCGGACCACGTCCACTCTGAAGATCAATGATCCCGAGCGACGAACAGATCGACCGCCTTATTCGACGCGGATGTCGACGACAAACTGTCCCGGGCCGTTCGGACCAGCCGTAAAGCTAAAGGCCTTGCCCGCCAAGGACGAGGCGGACCCGGTGGCGAGCTTGTACGTCCCCCGTCCGATCCCCTCGAAGCCGGTGACCTTGCCGTTCGTCATCGTCCGAGTGTTCTTGAATTCCGTCAATTCATAAACTGCTGTCGCACCGGGCTTCCGAATGACTCCGTTGCCGCTCAAGCCCGTGCCATTGAGCTTGTCCCACTCGTAAATGGATATACCGGTCACAAGCCCGCCATCCAGTGGACCACCTTCTACGCGACACGAATAATTGGGAGCAAAGAGGGTGTGGCCCTCTCGGTCGCCAAGGGGCTCTTGCGGAGCCGTGCCGACCGACTGGCAGAGTAGCTTGTATGTCACCGGCGACTGGGCGAACGATGCTGCGCCGAGGCCGCCAAGAAAAATTCCTACTAACACTGAAGATCGCGCTGCCCATCGGTTCATGTCTGCTCCTTCGTTGTATTCGTTTGATCCAAACTAATCGACGAGTCGCCGTGGGAAACTCTTTACCACCAGTTCGCCAACCTTCAGACCCATCGCCGTACCGACCTCGTTCGAGTTACGGTAGTGCACGCCGTCGTACAGGCGCGCCAGTGCAACCTCCTGCATGAAGTCGTCGACCGTGTCCCACGAGCGCACTGCGCCGGCGGCGGACGAACTCGACGAACTCAGCTTCGGTGCTGGTCCCTGCCCGATCTCGGCCTTGAGCACGGCGCCGAGCGATGCCGAGAGGATGCAGTGCGCGCACGGATACTCGGGGTGCATTGGCGTGTCGATAAAGGGTGCCCAGCCGGCATCGCGGCCATCGCCGTCGGCGTTGCGTATCGCCGTGATGGGCCGCCAGAAGTTGAACGTGTACTTGGCGTCGAAGACGGCGATCAACGCATCATCCATGGCCATCGCCGCCATGGCCAGCAGGCGCGCGTTGTCAGTTACGTCACGGCCCGGCGTGGTAGCCACCGACCGAGCAATCGGCCAGTACATAGCCGGACCCGTCGCCTCCCAGAATCGCGCAATCGCCGTCTGTTCCGGCGTCCGTTTCGAATTGTTCAGCGCGCCGATCGCTTTGATTTCATCGAAGTCCCGCTTCCACACCTCGCTGGTTAGGCTGGGCGGAGGTCCTGGCCGGAACTGGTCGCCGCTCGTCATCACCCATGGCCGCCGCTTGCCCCAGTGCGGTGCGGCTGGGGACATTGTCGGCACATAGACACCCGCCGTCGTGTAAGGGCGATAAGTATTCGGCGCAACGGCGCGGTCGTCCGCACACGAGGCAACCATTGCGGTCGCCGCCAGCGCGCCGACGGCGATGCCATCCGACTTCGCTTGATTGTCCGGCACCAGGCGCAGGGCGTCCTGATAGCTCGCATCAATCGCTGCCTGTTGCGTCGGCATCAGCTTGAGCAGCGCGGTTCGGGTCGCCGCGGCGACCGCCGCATCGACCGACGCGCCGGGTGCCGCCGCAACCTTCACGCGAGAGGCGGGATACCGCCCGGTAATCGCGTTCGCGGTCTCGAACACCGAGGCCTGAACGATGGCCATCGTCCTCACCGCCACGGGGGTCGCCGGATTCCTGGAGGCTATCTCGGCCGCCTTCGCATTCGAATCGGTGACAACGTCGGCGTGGGCGGAAATTGCTGCGGTCGCCAGTACTGCGCAAAGGGGGGCAATCCATATGGAAGGCCGTTTGAACATGGTGTCTCCTCGTAGTACTAACTGCCAGGCAGGCAAGCTACGGCGCGCCAACGCCGAAGTCCTCAAAGAACCCTGATATTTGATTTAAAGAGGTAGCATGGATCCCCATTGCGCCTGGACGCAGGTGAAATGTCCAGCACCGTTCGTGAAGCAGCGATCACCGATCGCGCCGCTGAAGCACCTCCGGCCGGCCGGTTACGGCTGTCCGGTTTTGTGCTTGACCTCGCCGCTGGCGAGTTGCTGAATTCCGACCATCATCTGGCTGGGCTGCGCAAGCAGGCGCTCGATGTCTTGCTGCTACTGGGTGCCCGCGCTGGAGAGGTTGTCACCAAGGACGAGCTGATGCGCGTCGTCTGGCGGGACGTTGTCGTGGGTGAGGGTTCGCTGGCGCAGGCCATTTCGGATATCCGGCATGTGCTTGGCGACGATGATCATCGCTTGGTACGCAACGTGGCCCGCCGCGGTTACCTGTTGGTGCCGGATCCCGCCCCAGAGGGGTCCGCAGCAGCGGAGCCAGCCCAATTGCTTGCAGCGCCAGTTCCACCGGCGGCTATCGAAGCTCACATTCCTTCGTCCATCCAGCCACTGGCACGAAAGCACGGATTTTCGACGGCCATCGCTGCGCTCCTGGTCTGTGTTGCGGCGCTGGGAGGATTGGTCGCGTTGCTCAAGTCCGAGGTGCAGCGCCGTCCTGAAACTGGCTTCAGGACACCGCTGGCGCCCGAGGTACCAAGCTTGTCGTTGGTCGTGTTGCCGTTGAAGGGCGACCCGGGAGCGGCCGACGACTGGTTCGCCGATGCCATCACGGCCGACCTGACCGCCAGCATGGGACGCATGTCCGGCAGCTTCGTGATCGGACGCGAGACCGCTTTCACCTTAAAAGGCAAAGCGGTGGATCCGCGCGATGTCGCGCGTGAACTGGGTGTTCGATACGTGGTGCATGGAAGCACGCGCCGGGACGGAGATCGGGTACGTCTGAGTTTGGTGATGGTCGACGGCGAATCCGGAGCCCAGCAATGGAGCCAGGAACTCGACGCCGAGCGCGCAGAACTCGAGCGCTCCATCGACGACATCGTGGGGCAGCTGGCCCGGTCCCTGTTCGTGCAGCTGTTTCACTCGGTCGGCGATCGTGCAGCTCGCCTGCAGCCCATCGAAATCGTGGCCGATGACCTGGCTCTGCGCGGATGGAGCGTCTACTCGCGTGGCCTGAGCGCGGCGAATCTGCGCGAGGCGCTGCGTCTGTTTGAACAGGCACTTGCCCGGGATCCGAATTCCGTACGCGCTCTGGCGGGTGTCACCGTTGCAAACAATTTCGGCGTAATAACCGGATGACTTCCGGAAAAAGAGGCTGCGCTGCGCAGGGCTGAGGAAACGAGCGCGCGGCTCGAGCAGCTCGGAGGCGATGATTGGTTCACGTTGATCGCGCGCATGCTCCAACTGAACGTGCGCGGCGAATGGGAAAACATGTTACGGGTGGCTGATACGCTGGTTGAGCGCTTCCCGAACGACCCATCCGCTCATCATCAACGCAGTACCTCTCTGATGTACCTCGGCCGATTCGAAGAGAGTATCTTGCCGGCGCAACGAGCAATTCGAATCAGCCCGCGGGATACGCGCCTCGGTCTTTGGTACTGGCACGTGGCGAACAATCAGTTCGCGCTGGGGCGGTATGACGCCGCAACTGAAAGCGCACGCCGCATGCATGCAGCAAGTCCAAACTTCCCGCTGGCAACGCCCCTACTTGCGGCATCGCTGGTGCGCAGTGGGCACAAGCCGGAAGCAGAAAAACTTCTGCGCGATTACCTGGCCGCGAACCCCAACGTCGACGCAGCGTTCGTCTCCGCCCGCATGCGAAGTAACCATCCTCACTTTGTCGAGGGCCGCGATCGCATGATCGCCAGTCTGCGCGAGATCGGCTTGCGTTGACGCGACGTCAAGCCCTTCGGCGTCGACGAACATCGATCATCGAGTTCGCTGTCCATTCCCGCAAGCCCGATGCTTTCAAACCTGACTCGATGGTGTTCATCTGGCGAGAGCAGCGGAACCGCCGAACCGGCAAGATAATGACACGTATAACCAGTCATGAAATCCTACAGCGTGGCTGCCTCGCTGCAAAGTCCGCTTTCCCTTCGTTTCTCTTGTCGGCGATGGCCCCTTATGGCCGGGAGCACCATTTCCCAGCGCTTCCGAATTGCAGTCACTCGAGCAACGAGGCTGT
>JBDTQZ010000068.1:0-7258 GCA_039931935.1 Burkholderiaceae bacterium
GCCTGTCTTCGTCTTCCAGCCGCTTCTTCGCTTCATTGGCGCGCGCACGCAGCTCATCCTGCGTCAGCGGCCGGGCAATAACGCGGCGCAAGGAGCCATCGCGGTTCAACTCGCGCACGTCGGAATTCGCACACTCCTGAGGCACACGATCACCCGAAAAAGTTTTGCCGCTTATGGTGCAAGTGAAGATAGACCCTTGAATCGTTCCCGGACCGGCCCACACCAAACCGGTGCTTGCCAGCACACACGCGCTGTAGAACGACGTCAACGCGAGGCACCGGCGAAGCCGCACCGATCGGGAGAAATGAAGTAACGAATCATGCTGCATATTTGGCCCGATATTGTTCCATGGCAGAACGAAAAGCGCGCGCATCCCGCGCGTGGGGTGAATCGGAATCGAGAAACTGCATCAGGTCGCCAAAGTTCGCAATCGATATCACCGGGATGCCGAACTCCTGCTCAAACGCCTGAACCGCCGACTGCGACGACAGGTGATCACCACTACCGGCGCGTTCGACCCGGTCGAGCGCGATCAATACTGCCGCCGGCGTCGCGCCGTGCGCGCGGATCAGCTCGACGGATTCCCGCTTTGCCGCACCGTCGGTTACGACGTCGTCGACGATCACGACGCGCCCCGCAAGTGGGCTGCCAACAATGACCCCGCCCTCTCCATGATCCTTTGCTTCCTTGCGGTTGAACGCAAACGGCACATCGGCACCCAGCTCAGCCAGTGCCACCGAAGTCGCGGACGCCAACGTAATGCCCTTGTAGGCGGGGCCGAACAACATATCGAACTGCACGCGCCCCTGAGCGCGTGCCTGCAGCAGCGTCTGTGCGTAGAACCTCGCCAGCCGGCCCAGCGTGGCACCATGATTGAACATCCCAGCGTTAAAGAAGTACGGCGACAAACGCCCGGCCTTGGTCTTGAACTCGCCAAATGCCAACACCTTGCTGACAAGTGCAAACTCGATAAATTGTTGTTGCAGAGAATCCACGTCGAGAATCCAAGCGTTAGGTCGAACAGACGATGCGTATAACCTGCCTCATGCCGGTCGCACCAATTCTGCCGCATGCGCCGGCGTCGAACGACCAAAATTAGCGTGATTTTTCGGCATACCTTGCAATGTGCGGGCTTTTGCAATGTTTCGTATCGCAACTCTTAACGTTAACGGCATTCGGTCGGCGACACGCAAAGGCCTTACTCAGTGGCTCGAACAGTCGAAACCTGACGTCGTCTGCCTACAGGAAGTAAAGGCCGATGAATGCGACATCCCGGAGGAGAGTCGGCCACGGGGAATGCGCGCGTGGTATCACTGCGCGGCCCGGCGGGGTTACGCTGGCACTGCACTGTATGCATTCAAGCGTCCACGCGAAGTCCAGCTGGGTTTCGGATCGAAAGAATTTGATGCCGAAGGTCGTTATGTCGAAGCACAGTTTTCCAACGTCACTGTTATCTCCGTGTACTTTCCGTCAGGCTCGTCCGGCCCGCACCGTCAGGCATCCAAGTTTCGCTTCCTTGCCAGATTCCTTCCTCACTTGAAGCGACTTGCCGCGAGCGGGCGCGAGTTCATCTTGTGCGGCGACATCAACATCGCACACCGCGAGATCGATTTGAAAAACTGGCGCAGCAACCAGAAGCACTCCGGGTTCTTGCCTCAGGAACGCGCGTGGCTGTCGCGCGTATTCGAGCGGCACGGCTGGGTCGATGTGTTCCGCACGCTCGACCCGCGGTCCGAGCGCTACACGTGGTGGAGCAACTTCGGGCAGGCGTACGCGAAAAATGTCGGCTGGCGCATCGACTATCAGATCGCGACGCCGGGCATCGCCAAACGCGCGCGAACCGCGGAGATCTACATGGGCCAGCGTTTTTCGGATCACGCGCCGCTGACCATCGAGTACGCCGGCCGGCTATGAACGTGCGGGGAAGTGAATGATCGAGCCTTCGTCCCGCACGACGGTGGCACACCGCAGCTGGAGCGATACGGTGCGCGTGTACGCCGAACCTGCGACGCTGCGCATGTTCTTCCTCGGCTTTGCGGCTGGCCTGCCGTTGTTGCTCGTGCTCGGAACGCTGTCTTTCCGTCTGCGTGAGGCAGGCATCGATCGCACCACCATCGGGTATCTGAGCTGGGTCGGACTCGCTTACGGATTCAAATGGGCGTGGGCACCGCTGGTCGATCGACTTGCCTTACCTGGACTGACTCGCGCATTGGGCCGTCGCCGCAGTTGGTTGCTTGCATCGCAACTTGCGATCATTGGCGGCCTGATCGGCATGGCGCTGATGAATCCCCTCGATGGCTTGCATCGACTGGTGTGGTTTGCGCTGATCGTGGCATTCGCGTCGGCGACGCAGGACATCGCTCTCGACGCCTATCGGATTGAATCGGCCGCGATCGAGAAGCAGGCTGCGCTGGCGGCGATGTATCAGACCGGTTACCGGCTGGCGACGATCTGGGCGGGTGCCGGAGTGCTGTGGATTGCCGCGCGCGCGGCAGGTGGCGTCGGTGCCTCGCAGGGCAGCGTTGAGGTGTCATCGGCATGGACCACTGCCTATCTGGTGATGGCCGCCTCGATGCTGGTGGGCATCATCGCCGTGTTTTTTGCGCCCGAACCGGCAGTCAGCGAGGCGCGCGACGACATTGCAGCAGAAGAACTCGAGCTTGCACACAGACTTTCCGCAGAGCGCGGAATCGCGCCCGGACTGGCACGTTTACTCGCCTGGCTGCAGACCGCCGTCGTCGGGCCGTTTGCCGACTTCATCCGACGCTTTCGGTGGCACGCGCTGCTGCTACTCGCATTGATCGCCACCTACCGAATTTCCGATGTCGTTCTGGGCGTGATGGCATTTCCGTTCTATGTCGACATGGGCTATTCGAAAGACGAAGTTGCAGCGATCTCAAAGGTGTATGGCGTGCTGATGACGCTCGCCGGCGCATTCATCGGCGGTGTACTCGCGCTGCGCTTCGGTGTGATGCGAATTCTGTTTGCCGGTGCGGTGCTGTCGGCGGCGTCGAATCTGCTATTCGCCTGGCTCGCCACACGGGGTCACGACTTGACCGGACTGATCTTTGTGATCTCCGCCGACAACCTGTCGGGCGGCATCGCATCGGCGGCTTTCATCGCGTACCTGTCGGGCCTGACCAACGTTGCATACTCGGCGACGCAATACGCGCTGTTCTCGTCGGTGATGCTGTTGTTGCCGAAATTTGTTGCCGGTTTTTCCGGAGCATTCGTCGACGCGTATGGCTACGTCACGTTTTTTTACACCACGGCCTGGATCGGGGTGCCGGTGCTGCTACTGGTCTGGCTGGCGAGCCGCGCGCAAACCGCCAGATATCAAGGCTCGCCGTCCCAGTAGTCGAGGTCCGTGTCGGGCCGGTGCATCCGGCCTTTCTCGAGCAACGGACCGGCTACGGGCGTAAAAGCCAGGTATTTGCCCGAGTCCGGGTATTCGCAAACCTCCGGATACTCCTGCGTGCTGATCGACAAATACTTGAGCGGCGCATTCGATGTGTTGATCAGCTGGTGTGGATATTCAGGGCCGGCCGGAATGTCGATCACATCGCCCTGTCGTACTTCGATCCGCTCGCCCGCCACACGCAACGTGCCCGAGCCTTCAAGAATCACGAACATCTCCTCCTGCGCATAATGAAAGTGGTACGGGCAGGTGGCTTTCCCCGGTGGCACCAAGTCAACCGCTGCACCCAGCTTCTTGGCGACGGTACCGGCAACGCGCCGTCCGATGACGCTGGCGGATCGAACTCCTTCATAAAGCGGCGAGTGAGCTTTATCGGTTCGCCACTCGACGTCGTCGATATTTCGGATCAGTTTGTCGCGCAGCGCTTGATTCATATCTCGCTCTGGCTCACTTTTTCTTTGCAGATTTGTAATCGTTGACGTTGAACTTCATCCCGTTGGACATCGCGACGTCGCCCGCCTTCATGTCGGATTTACACGGTCCGCTCCACTGCGCAGCCGCCTTGGTGACGCCTGCGCGCATGCCTGCCACCGGCGGGTCAAGCGTCGTGGTCGACTCGACCGTATAGCCGGACTGGAAGTCGCCGACGAATACACCCCGCGTCGTCGATGTCGTCTTTCCGGTTTTGCAAACGGAGTCGAAGGTCAGACGGTCACCTTGGCGCTTCGTCTGAGTCTTACAAGCCTGTTTGCTCTTGTCCGCAGTCGCCGCGGTTATATCGTCGGATTTCTCGTCAACGCACTGTTGCATCGTCAACGGAACCGACGCGCCCGGCATCGTCACCGACATCGACCACAGGCCGGACTTGCGTCTCGGCAGCTCATCGGCGGAGGCAGCGCTCGCGCCGAGCGTCGCCAGGATCAATATCAACAGACGAATCATCGCCAGTCCTTCGGAGTTGAAGGCTCAAAAGTAGACCCGGTCAGCCGCTGCGGCAAGTCCGCTACCGCGTCTCAAAGCGATACACCGCCAGTGCACCACGCAATGCAGGCAACGCCGTCACGAGCGAGCCGTTGGTAAACACGGCGCGGCCGGTGATGTTCATCCCCAGTTTCGCCGCAAGTACCTCAAAGTCCTTTAGCGTGCACAGATGAATATTGGGCGTGTCGTACCACTGATACGGAATGTGCCGCGTTACCGGCATGCGTCCACGTAGCAACGACACCGCATGCTTCCAGTGACCAAAGTTCGGAAAGCTGACAACGCCTTGCCGCGCCACGCGCGCCATTTCGCGCAGAATCCCTTCGGCGTTATGCATCGCTTGCAGCGTCTGCGATAACACCACTGTGTCGAACATCGCGTCGGCAAACATACGCAGACCCGCGTCGAGATTGGCCTGTATCACATTGATGCCGGAGCGAACGCACTCGGCCACCTGATCGTCGCTGATCTCAACGCCGTAGCCATTGCAGCGCCTATGTTCGCGCAGGTGCGCAAGCAACGCGCCGTCGCCGCACCCGAGATCGAGTACGCGGCTCTCGGGCCGCACCCAGTCGGCGATCTGCTGCAGGTCGACGCGAAGCGATCGAGCCATCATCGCAGTGCCTGCGCAATATTGTCGAAATAGGACCGCACCACGCGGTGATAACGAGAATCGTCAAGCAGGAACGCGTCGTGGCCGTGCGGCGCGTCGATTTCGGCGTAGGCGACGTCGCGCCCATTGTCGATAAGGGCTTCGACGATCTCGCGTGAGCGCGCTGGCGGAAAACGCCAGTCGGTCGTAAATGCAGCCAGCAGAAACTTTGCGCGTGCCGGCGCTAGCGCCGCCACCAGGTCGCCGTTGGTTGCCTTGGCCGGATCGAAATAATCGAGCGCCCGCGTAATCAAAAGGTACGTATTGGCGTCGAAATACTCGGAAAACTTGTCGCCCTGGTAGCGCAAATAGCGCTCCACTTCAAATTCGATTTCGTAGTGGAACTGATAGTCGGCCTCGCGCATCGCCCGGCCGAATTTTTCGGCCATATCTTCGCCGGACAGGTACGTGATGTGGCCGATCATCCGTGCGATGCGCAAGCCACGCCTTGGCACTGTCGCGTGCGCGTAATAGTCACCACCGTGAAAGTCCGGATCGGAGCGGATCGCGGTGCGCGCGACTTCGTTGAATGCAATGTTCTGCGCGGATAGTTTCGGCGCAGATGCGATCGCTACACAGTGCGCGATGCGTTCGGGATACTGGATGGTCCACGACAGCGCCTGCATTGCGCCGAGCGACCCGCCCATCACCGCCGCCCAGCGCTCAATGCCGAGCACATCAGCCAGCCGTGACTGCGCATTGACCCAGTCTTCGACCGTTACGACGGGAAAACTCGCTCCGTACGGCCTGCCCGACGACGGATCGATCGACATCGGCCCCGTGGAACCGAAACACGAGCCGAGGTTATTGACGCCGACGACGAAAAAACGGCTCGTATCGACTGGCTTTCCAGAGCCGACCATGTTGTCCCACCACCCGAGCGAATCAGGGTCGTCGGCATGCATCCCCGCCACATGATGAGACGCGTTCAGCGCATGGCAAATCAGCACGGCATTGCTGCGAGCGGCGTTGAGCTCGCCATAGGTCTCGCACATCAGGGAATAGCCATCGATCGACGCGCCGCTCGACAATGGCAATGGAGAGTCGAATCGAAATAGCTGCGGCGTAACGATGCCGACAGAACCTGCGCCTACCGAAGCTGACTGGGAGTCCATTGGGGACGAAGTTTGCCTGATGCGCGCAGTGGCAAACTTCGGTCTCACTTCCGTTTCCCGTTCACAAAAAGGAGGCTCCGTGAGCTACGTTGTCTACGGAATGGCGTCGTCCGGCAACTGCCACAAGATCAAGATGGCGCTCGAACACTTGCGCGTGCCGTATCAATGGCGCGAGACAGATACGGTGAAGGGTGAAACGCGAACGCCGTCGTTTTTGGCGATGAACCCCAACGGCCAGGTCCCGGTGCTTGCAGTTGACCTGAACACTTTCTTGGCCGAGTCAAATGCGATCCTCTGGTATCTCGGCGAAGGAACATCGTTGGTACCGGAAGACCCGTTTAAGCGCGCGCGCGTACTGCAGTGGATGTTCTTCGAGCAATACAGCCACGAGACAGCGATTGCAGTCGCGCGCTACATCCGAGTGTTCCTGAAAAAGAGCGACGACGCACGCCTGCCCGCGTTGGAAAAGCGCGGTTACGCAGCGCTGGGCGTGATGGACCGCCATCTATCCGAACGCGCTTTTTTTGTCGGCGACACGCTATCCATTGCCGACCTGGCACTGTTCGCCTACACACACAGAGCCGACGAAGGCGGCTTCGACCTCGCGCCGTATCCTGCCGTGCGTGCATGGCTCGAGCGAGTCGCGGCGGCGCCCGGCGTGTCTCCGATGCCACCGCCATGAGCCGTTTGCTGCAGCATTTTCGTACGCTGGCGCACGCGAACCGGTTGGCCAATCATCGGCTGCATGGAGCATGCAGCCGGTTAACCAACGAAGCATTCAAAGCGCCGCGCACGAGTTTCTTCCCAAGTCTGTGGGCAACGCTGAATCACATCCTGATCGTGGATTGGTACTACATCGCTGCGCTGTACCGCGAGCGCGACACGCGGCATGCCTTTGAATCTGAAACACCTTTCGGCGACATGCACGAGCTCGCTGCAGCCCAGGTCAAATCCGACCAGCGCTTGATCGACTGGTGTGACGCGGCTGACGACGCCACGCTCGATGCCACCATAGAGATGGATCGCGAAAAGTTCGTACAGCGCGATCTTGCGCGGCACAAAAAGGTGGCCGGCCGTGGCGACCGCGAGGGC
>JBDTQZ010000069.1:0-7241 GCA_039931935.1 Burkholderiaceae bacterium
CCCATGTCGTGCCAGAGTGGCGATGAATTGCGAGCGCATGTCAGCCGCGGGCAGAAGCAGGTAATACATGTGAGCGTTATGAGTGCAACCTTCCGGAATAATTGGGCGTCGCAGTTGGCCTTGCAGCTCAAAAGGCTTTGCCCATGCGTGGTAACGATCCCAGATTGCTAGGCGCCGCGTATTGATGTCCCAGATTTCATCCAGTTGAGCTGCAAGAAACGCGGCGATAATTTCGCCCGGCAAATAGGATGAGCCAACATCGACCCAAGTATACTTGTCGACCTGACCGCGGAAGAATTGACTACGATTCGTGCCTTTTTCGCGAATTATCTCGGCTCTTGCGATGAAAGCATCATCATTGATCAATAGAGCGCCCCCTTCGCCAGAGATTACGTTCTTGGTTTCATGGAAACTCAGTGCGCCAAAGGTGCCGATACTTCCCAGTGGTCGCCCATTGTAAGTGGAGGTGATTGCTTGCGCCGCATCTTCGATCACGGCCAGCCCGTGCTTTTCAGCAAGTGCCATGATTGTGTTCATCTCGCAGCCGACGCCCGCATAGTGGACAACGCAAATTGCCTTGGTCCTGGCCGTAATCGCAGCTTCGATCTGCGATTCGTCAATATTCAAGGTATCCGGTCGAATATCCACAAATACTGGAACGGCACCGCGCAGTACGAATGCATTGGCGGTCGACACAAAAGTGAAAGAAGGCATGATGACTTCATCGCCGGACTCCAGTTCCAGCAGCAGGGCTGCCATCTCCAATGCTGCGGTACATGAGTGTGTTAGCAGCGCTTTGCGGCAGCCGACTAAGGCTTCGAGTCGGGCATGACAATGTTTGGTGAATGCGCCGTCGCCGGACAAGTGGCCCTGTGCATGCGCCTGGCTAATGAAATCCAGCTCGCGTCCGGTCATATAAGGCTTGTTGAATGATATTGACATTCGTAATTTCACTATCAAAGTGTGTAAAGCAAGCAGCCTAGGGTGATCAGCGCCAATCCCTTTAGCTGGTTGCCCGAGACGCGCTCTTTGAAAAACCTCCATCCTAGGTAAGTGACCAGCCCGTAACTCAAACTGGTCAATACGTAAACTTTGCCAACGCCGAGTTGACGAACTGCCAGGAATGCTGCGGGAGGGATGCTCGCAAACAGAGCAATCGCAACAAATAGAGACCGGCGCTGTCCGAAAAGATGGTAATGCTTGAAAGCAATTTGAGCGAGTGCCGTGGTCAGTACGGCCATAAGCAGCAATACGTAAGCGGCTGGCGTACCTATATGCAACATAGCGATATCAGCCGATGGCATCAGGGCGGCGAGTGGCCGCGACGATGCAGCTTGCACCAAACAGCAGAGAGCGGCCTTGTTCCAACATTCGCTCCTCAACCGCCAGTAGTTTGTCGACAATGCCGTGCGCATGCCCATGCTCCGTCGCCAGACGCTTCTGCCGGGGCTTGGGGCTGGAGCGGAGATGCAGCAGTTCCGGCAAGGCGCGAACCAGGAACATCGGTAATGGCAGGGGCCAAAAAAAATACGAGCACAGCTCGATATCGAATCCACAACGGTCCAGCAGTGCTCGAAGCCGTGCGGTGGTATAGCGACGGAAATGCCCCGCCTCCACGTCGACCGACGACCACAACCAGTCATGCGCCGGAACCGTAGCGTACAGTTTTCCACCGACAGGAAGCATGGAACGCAGCGATAGGAGGGCTTCGGCGTCGTACTCGACATGTTCCAGCACATCGAATAAGCCGATGGCACCGAACCCGCCGGGCGAGACGTCCAGATCCAGGATGGAGGCCTGTACTAGATTTTGAAGGCCGCGCCCGCGTGCATGTGCGATTCCGGATGCTCCCGGCTCGATCAGCACAACACGGAATCCAAGATCGGTGATCGCACGCGCAACGTAACCATTTCCACCGCCGATGTCGGCGAAAGGCATGGAGGAATCGGGAGGATCGCCGCGGATAACAGCCGCTATACAGCGGTTACGATGCGCGAACCAGAATGAATGGCCCTCCACGCCATGGCAACTGTCGTGCCCCTCTTCCGGGTATGACACTTGGGCTTGCGCAGCTGTGCGCCAGATGCCGTCACCATCTTGTCTGATATTGGTGATGAAATGGGAAAGGTCATGGGCGAATGGGTCATGCATCGATGATTGGTTGCCTATGGCTATTTTTTTCAGGAAGCAATATCCAACTCACGCCCGCCATGACCATAAAAGTGCCAACGACCTGCCAGACGCCTATTGGCTCGTCCATGAACCAGGCGAGCCCAACGACCGCGGGGAAGAACAATGCCGAAACCGGGTATGCCAGGCTGACCGGATAACGTTTGTGGATTGCGTTCCATACCATGAAACGGCCCATATTCAGGCTAAAAACCAGGGCCAGCAGCATGGCAATCTGTGTCAGCCCCGGATGCGACAGTATTGCAGCGACCTTGATCAATGCGGCACTTGAGATTTGAAGCACGATATTGAGAAGTGTCAGCGTGAGCAGTAGCAGGATTGATGCATTCCCGCCAAAACCATTCTCAGTAGGCTGCTTCATGGGCGTTCCTCGCACCGCTTAACGAAGCTTTTAACGGATCCTTTGGCTGTCTGCCATTGGAATCGGGGTGTTTCGTGGCAAACCAAAGTTGCGGGATGCAGGGTCACTGCCATCGACTGATGTCCACACCGTAACGCTCGGCGAGTAAATGATTTGAATTACGGAAGCCTTCACGCAGTCGGCGATGAATGTTTGGCGAAACCGGTTCGGAGGAGGGGGCAGTGCCATTGACAGCCAGATGTACATTACTGAGTGGCACGTGGGTATCTAGATGCAGGCGGCCGAACACATCCCGGATCGCGACTTCCGAGCCCAGCAGTTTCTCCGAGGTCAGCAACATCATCTGCTCCCGCGGAAAATACTGCTCCCACATGCCCAGAAAGCGGACATAGTGACCCCGCGCCGTATAGGCGTATGGCGAAACGGAAATATCGGAAGCAGGCTTGGCGAGGGCCGGTTCCTGGGCAATTGCCAGCTCCAGTGGGCGCGCCTCCAGCCCATTGTCGCGACTAAAGCGATAGTTGGAAATCGCACGATCGACCGGATCTCGTAATAAAAACAGGATCAGGGCGTCTGGAAAATGTAATGAAATTCTTTTTGCCGCGATGGCTTGTTCAATATAGGAGGTGCTTTTCTCCCCCAGCCATGCGTAGGCACCCGCTGAAAAATAAGTCTGGCAATAATACGCTATGCCCTTTTCGTAGAGCATGTCGGTGATGAAGAATTTCGGCTCTGGCCGTTCGGGATGCGCCATGTTGATATCTGGATGCTGCCCCAGCATGCGATAAAGCCATGTAGTCCCGGAGCGCTGCGCGCCAACGATGAAAAAATGTCTAGCCATCGCCCACACCATTAACGACCTTTCGGACGAAATAGGGATCGGCCATGCTCAGCTGGTTGATCACGCGCACCACGTATTCACCCAGCATCGCCAGCATTAGCATGGTGACGCCGTTGAAGAAGGCGAGCATGACGACGATCGAGGTCCAGCCGGGAACGCGCGCGCCTCCCAGCAGGCCGTCCACCAGATAATACATGCCCAATACCAGGCTCCCAGCAGCTGTAACCAAGCCCAACCCCGCTACCAGTCGCAGTGGAAAAGACGAGTAGTTGAACAGAATGGTGGAAACCAGGGAAAGAATGCGACGCAGGTTGTAATTGCTGCCCCCCACCGCTCGCGCATGATGCGCGACCAGAGCGTTTGCCCGTCGTCCCGAGTAGCGCAGGCACAGCCCCGGTATGTACGGAAAGGGGCCACGATATGCGCACACGCGATCGACGACATCACGGCGGATCAAACGGAAATTGGTCAGGACCAAGCCCGGCTCCTGCCCGAAGATGCGCTGGTTGATCGCGCGGATCAAACGCGACCCCAGACGACGGTAACCGGCGTGCTGTTTTTCATGGAAACGGCCGATGACCAGATCGTAACCTTCGGCAGCCTTGTCGATGAGATGCGAGATTTCTTCCGGGGGGTTCTGTAAATCATCGTCCAGGGTGACAAGCCAGTCACCGGTAGCCGCCCGGAATCCGCACAGGTTGGCATTGTGCTGGCCGGAATTACGAAGCAGATCGATGGCTGTAATTGCGGGATTTTGCCTCGCGGCCGCCTCGAGCACTGGCCAGCTCCGATCCTGACTGCCGTCGTTTACCGCGATGATTTCATAACTCAAGCCTTGACTCTCGAAGAAATCCGCAGTTCGACGCAGGGTTTCCGCCACAATGTCCTGGCTGTTGAAGACCGGAATGACGACCGTATATTGGGGATGCGCCTGGGCCATCTGGACTCCGTGGGAATTCGGGCGGTGGCGCGCCACGCCGGCGCTCTTTCGCGGTCGGGATGAACGTAGATTTTAGCATCCCGGAAGTCGATGGTCGCTAGCCGAGACGCTATACGGGCAGCCTCTGGATGCTGCAGCGGCAGTGTGGCGACGCGTTACAATCCATTCCTGCAGTTAGGAGATCTACCGATGGGTGCCGCCAGCATTTCCAAATTCCTGGCCGCTAACGCCAAAGTCTATTCCCGTGCGGAGGATGCTTTGATAGGGGTGGTGGCGGATGACCAGACATTGGCTGTCGGCGGCTTCGGTCTGTGCGGTATCCCCGAGGCGTTGATCGAGGCATTGCACGACTCTGGGGTCAAAGGTCTCACGGTCATTTCCAATAATGCCGGCGTCGACGGTTTCGGCCTGGGAGTACTCCTTGAGACCCGACAGATCAGGAAGATGATCTCGTCCTACGTCGGCGAGAACAAAGAATTCGAGCGCCAGTTCCTGGCCGGCGAGCTGGAACTGGAATTCAATCCGCAAGGAAGTTTGGCCGAGCGACTGCGCGCGGGAGGCGCAGGTATACCGGCGTTCTATACCGCCACCGGTTATGGCACGGTCGTCGCCGAAGGCAAGGACACACGCGAATTCGACGGCAAATACTACGTGCTGGAAACCGCGCTCCTAGCCGATGTCTCGCTGGTCAAGGCCTGGAAGGCGGACAAGGCCGGGAACCTCGTCTTTCGCAAGACGGCACGCAACTTCAACCCGGTTTGCGCGATGGCTGGCGGCATCTGCGTGGCCGAAGTCGAGGAACTGTTGGAAGTGGGTGAGATCGATCCCGACCATGTGCATCTGCCCGGCATCTATGTGGATCGCATTGTGCATAACCCCGATCCCGAAAAGCGCATCGAGCAACGTACCGTGCTTCCATCCACCGGAGGTATGTAGTGTCCTGGACCCGCGAGCAGATGGCGCAACGTGCCGCACACGAACTGTCCGACGGCGCCTACGTCAATCTCGGAATCGGTTTGCCGACATTGGTGGCCAACTACATTCCCGCAGGAATCGATGTCTGGCTTCAGTCCGAGAATGGCTTGCTCGGTATCGGCCCGTTCCCGACCGAGGACGAGATCGACCCGGATTTGATCAATGCCGGCAAGCAGACCGTGACCGCCCGCGCTGGCGCCAGTTATTTTGGTAGTCACGATTCGTTCGCGATGATCCGTGGCGGCCATATCGACCTGGCGATACTCGGGGCCATGCAGGTCACCGACCGCGGCGACCTGGCCAACTGGATGGTGCCCGGAAAGATGGTCAAGGGGATGGGCGGGGCGATGGATTTGGTCGCTGGGGTCAAGCGCGTGGTTGTGCTGATGGAGCACACCGCCAAGGACGGCAGCCACAAGATCCTGCGCGAATGCACGCTGCCATTGACCGGGGTGGGCGTGGTCGACCGCATCATCAGCGAACTCGGCGTATTCGATGTCGCCAGTCAGGGCCTGGAACTGGTCGAATTGGCGCCGGACGTCGACGTGGCCGAGGTACAGTCCAAAACAGGGTGCGCACTACACTCAGGCTGAACTGGGTTGGACCCACATCACAGTTGCGGGTCCGGTGTCTTGCAGTCCCGATTGCGCCGCGTCAGCATCACATGGGTTTCGGAAGATTCTGGGGGAGTGACGAATGGGGGTCGGTAACAGACTTGGTCTGATCGCATTCATCATCTTAGCGGCGGGCTGCACTCGTACCGCGGGACAAGACGTCGCCGGTGATGGCTCGCTCCAAGGCTCACTGGCGGCAGGATCGACCCAGGTGTTGATGATCCGTCCCGGCTCGGCGTCACGGTACCAAGGATTGGGTTTTGCCAGCCTTCCCGATCGTGGAGACTTGGCCGCTTATCCGGGACACAACGTCCGCCAGGACGGTGCCTATACCTGGCACCGCACTGATGTCAGCGAGCAGCATGCGTTGAATGCGATCGCTCAAGGACGCCTGCGGCTGACCACGCCCACGGGAGAAATTCTCGATTTCGAGTACGACCGCCGCATCGAACACCCTTCCGGCGATTGGACCTGGATCGGCCATCTAATCGGAGACGAAGGCGCCCAGACGGTACTGACATTCGGCGACCATGCCGTTTTCGGCACGATCGCGCAGCCGAATAAACCGCCATTGCGCCTTACGGTTCGAGACGGCCTGGGATGGGTGGTTGAGACGGACCCGCGCAAGCTCGCAGGTATCGTCAACGCGGCCACCCGTCCGCAGCACCCGGACTATCGCATTGTGCCGCGCGCGGAACTACCTGGTCGAAATAAATCCTTCGATCCGCAGACCGCTGCCGATGACACCAAGTCCGGTACGAGCCAGTCAGCCGCGGCTCCGGCGCAGTCGGCTACCAGCACGGTCGCAAGCACGGTCGATCTGCTGGTCGGATATACGGCGGGATTCGCAACTGCCAATGGCGGCGCCTCCGGTGCGCTGACGCGGCTGAATTATCTTGTCGATGTCGTCAATGCCGCCTACGTCAACAGCCAGGTCGATGCCCAGGTGCGCCTGGTGCATGCAATGCAGGTGACTTATACGGAAACGAACACCAACGAGATCGCCTTGGAGCAGCTCAGCGGCTACAAGTCCGGGACGGGATCGATTCCTCCAAATTCGGCATTCACGGCCTTGCGCGCGGCCAGAGAGACCTACAAGGCGGACCTCGTTTCCCTGGTACGGGACTTCAAGAATCCCGAACAGGATGGCTGCGGCATCGCCTGGTTGCTCGGCGGTGGATTACAGGGCATCGGCCCCAACGAAGGTTGGGATGAGCTCGGCTATTCGGTGGTTGGCGATGGCACCGACGCGGGCACTGATGGGAAGACTTACTTCTGCCGTGACGAAGCGCTGGTGCACGAGCTAGGGCACAACATGGG
>JBDTQZ010000070.1:0-7203 GCA_039931935.1 Burkholderiaceae bacterium
GCCGTTCCGCGCACGCCGACTCTTCGCGTCAATCTACGCAGCGTCCGTTGCCATTTTTGGCGTAAGCGTTCTGTTTGCCTTTGTGCTGCCCACGGTTTTGGGCTAACGCCAACACGCAATTTCACGATAATCGCCGTGCGACAATGCGCCCCCGACCGCCGGCGCGCGCGCAGCCGCACACGGGCTCGGCGAACAATTAGAAGATGAAAAACGACGCGCTCGTTCAAATCGATCACGTGACGTTCGGCTACGACCGCCGTCGCATCGTGCTGCATGACATCACGATGTCGTTTCCGCGTGGCAAGGTCATCGCGATCATGGGCGGCTCGGGCTGCGGCAAGACGACGCTGCTGCGATTGATTGGCGGCATGCTGACGCCCCTTAAGGGCAACATCAGTTTCGATGGCGAGCACGTCAATCCGCGCGATCGCGAGGCGCTGTTCCGATTGCGTCGACGTGTTGGACTGTTATTTCAGTTCGGCGCGCTATTTACCGATCTGACCGTGTTCGACAACGTCGCTTTTCCGCTGCGCGAGCACAGCAATCTGCCTTTTGCGATGCTGCGAGACTTGGTATTGCTGAAATTGAACGCGGTCGGATTGCGTGGGGCTGCGCAGCTGAAGCCCTCCGACCTGTCGGGCGGCATGGCGCGCCGCGTTGCACTCGCGAGAGCGATTGCACTTGACCCCGAACTGATCATGTATGACGAGCCCTTTGCGGGGCTCGATCCGATCTCGCTCGGTGTGGCGGCGAACTTGATTCGCGAGCTTAACGATGCAACCGGCGCCACTTCGCTAGTGGTTTCGCACGATGTCAGGGAATGTTTCAAGATCAGCGATTATGTTTATGTCATGTCGGCAGGACGCATCGTCGGTGACGGAACCGCTGCCGAAGTAGAAGCCTCCGATCATGAGGAAGTGCGGCAATTCATTCGCGGTGAGCCCGATGGTCCGGTCAAGTTTCACTACCCTGCGAAGCCGTTCGCGCAGGATCTCGGGCTGCGCGTATGAGGCTCGACAACGTTCTGCCGCGTCTGGGCGTACAAGCGCTGGATGTATTGCGCGGCTTGGGTCACGCTACATTCTTCGTCATTGATTTGCTGCGCAATTCCCTGTCGGCGGTCTCACGTCCCTATTTGACGATCGCGCAAATCCACGCAATCGGTAATCGGTCGCTGGTCATTATTCTGGCGTCTGGGTTGGCGGTGGGCTTTGTGCTCGCCCTTCAGGGCTACTACACGCTCAGCCGGTACGGCGCGACAGCATCGTTGGGGTTGGTGGTTGCGCTGTCGCTAGTACGCGAGCTGGGACCGGTGGTCACGGCCCTATTGTTTGCTGGCCGCGCCGGTACATCCCTGACCGCCGAAATTGGTCTGATGAAAGCCGGCGAGCAGCTCGCCGCGATGGAGATGATGGCAGTCGATCCGAAAGCGCGCGTACTGGCACCGCGTCTGCTAGCTGGACTGGTTTCGATGCCGCTGCTGGCAGCGATGTTTTCTGCGATTGGCATACTGGGCGGCTATGTGGTGGGCGTGCTGATGATCGGCATCGATTCGGGCGCCTTTTGGTCGCAGATGCAAAATGGAGTCAACGCGATCGATGACGTCGGCAACGGTATCGTCAAAAGCTTTGTTTTCGGTATCGCGTGCACTGTCACGGCGTTGTATCAGGGGTTCGAGGCAACGCCGACGCCAGAGGGCGTATCGGAAGCCACGACGCGAACGGTCGTCATTTCTTCGCTGTTGGTGCTGGGTCTCGACTTTGTGCTTACCGCGCTGATGTTCAGCTCGCCGAGTTAGGGCCTGTGAACAGGCCCTAACTATTCGATTGGAGACGTTCGATGGGACGTAAAGGAGTTGAAACGCTGGTCGGGCTTTTCGTACTGCTCGGCATTCTTGCTATTTTGTTTTTGGCACTCCGAGCTGCCAATCTGGGCAACTTCGTCGTGGGTGAAACCTATTCGGTAACGGCGCGCTTTGACAACATCGGCGGATTGAAGGTGCGGGCGCCGATCAAGAGCGCAGGCGTGACGGTCGGTCGCGTCAAGGCCATCGTGCTCGACACCCACACCTATCAGGGCAGAGTCACAATGGAGCTGGAGCAAGGTGTCATGTTTCCGAGCGACACGTCGGCGAAAATATTGACGTCAGGTCTGCTCGGCGACCAATTCATTGGCCTTGTGCCCGGCGGGTCGGACAAGAATTTGGAGCCTGGCGACGAGATCAAGCTCACTCAATCGGCGGTGCTTCTTGAAAATCTGATCGGCCAGTTCTTGTATAACAAGGCGGCAGATCCTCCGGATTTGCCACCTGCGGTGCCTTCGAAGTAACGAGTCCATCGCTTGCCTAAAGCCACTGACGAAACCTATTGATGGAGCAGATGTTGACCTGCCTGTTGCAACGCGCTGCCGCTCCGTTTTGGGTTGTCGGGGCGGTGGTGATGTCGGGTTGTGCCACGGTGCCGGCGGACTCGGGCACCGATCCGCGCGATCCGATCGAATCGTTTAACCGCCAGGTGTTCGAGTTCAACGAGGTTGTCGATCGGGCCGTGCTGAAGCCCGTGGCGCAGGCCTACGAGTACGTGTTGCCCGAACCGGTTCGAGACTGCATCAGCAACATTTTCAGCAATTTTCGCGAGCCGTCTAACGCGGTTAACAACCTGCTTCAGGGCAAGCCCGTCGATGCCGCCTCTGACACGTGCCGATTCGTTGTCAACAGTACGGTCGGGCTGCTGGGGTGCTTCGACCCCGCGCGTCAGATGGGGCTTGAAAAACACAATGAAGATTTTGGACAGACCCTCGGGCGCTGGGGCATTGGCAGTGGCCCTTATCTGGTCGTTCCGATATTCGGTCCGAGCACCGTGCGTGACGCTATTGGCGTGTACGGTGCCGAGCCCTATCTGGACGTCAATTTTTACATCGACAACGTCCGCGTTCGGAACGCAATTCTCGGCACGCGCGTCGTCAATCTGCGAGCCCAGCTGTTGCAGACGGATGACTTGATCTCGGGCGCGGCGCTCGATAAATATCGCTTTATCCGTGATGGCTATTTGCAGCGCCGGCGCAATCTGGTCTACGACGGTAGCCCACCGCCGGCCGCAGACGATGTTTCGTCACAACCTGCGCCGGGCAGTGCACCGTCCCCGGATCCAAACGTTAAGAAGGAGCCAGTGCCGCCGCAATCAGGCACGGCGCCTGCAAGCAAATAGGTGCGCCGGACTGCTTGAACAAAGGTTGGCAGCGTCGGTCCTACATTCACCTCTTCCCATTCAATGAGACGAATCACGATGCGATTTCTAAAATCCTTGCTATTTTCACTGACTGCTTCAACGCTGTTCATTTCCGCCGTGCACGCACAGGCGCCGGCGAGCGCGCCCGATGCAATGATCCGTGACCTGTCGAATGAAGTGCTGAACGCCATTAAGGCTGATAAGGCTCTGAAATCGGGAGATACCAACCGGGCGCAAAAACTGGTCGACGAGAAGGTTCTGCCGTATACGGACTTTCAAAAGATGACGCAGTTATCGGTGGGTCCCGGTTGGCGTAACGCAACGCCCGAACAACGCGCTGCGCTGACACGCGAGTTCCGTACTCTGCTAGTGCGTACTTACAGCGGCGCGCTTGGGCAAGTCAGCGACCACAAAGTAGAGCTGCGACCTTTCCGCGCGCAACCAACCGATACCGACGTCATCGTGCGCACCCAGGTCGTCGCATCGCGCGGCGATCCCATACAGCTCGACTATCGGCTCGAGAAAACCGACGGCGGCTGGAAGATTTACGACATCAACATTCTCGGCGTCTGGCTGGTCGAAAACTACAAGTCGCAATTCAGCTCGCAGGTCAACTCGAGTGGAATCGACGGTTTGATCAAAACGCTGACCGAGCGCAACAGCCAACTGGCGCAGAAAAAAGCGTAAAGCTCGCAATGCGCATCGAGGCCGACGACATGAGCCTGGCGAACGCGGCGCAACTCGCCGAGCTCGGTATCGCCGCGATCCAGGCCGGCGATGCGTCGTTCGATCTATCTGCCGTACGTACCTGCGATTCATCCGCTCTGGTCGTCCTGTTAGCGTGGCAGCGCACCGCGCTTGCCTCCGGACGCTCGCTGGAAGTGTCCGGGGTTCCGGCCGACATGTTGAGCCTGGCAACCGTTTACGGCGTCGACAGCATTCTGCCGATCTCGGGCACCGCCCGCCCTGCGCCGATCACCGATCACTGATTCCGGATCACCGCTTCCGGTGGCTGCCATTCAGGTTTCCGCCGTTACCAAGCGCTACGGCTCGACGCTCGCGCTCGACCGGATCGATTTGCAGATTGAGCGCGGAGAATTCTTCGGCCTGCTCGGGCCCAACGGCGCCGGCAAGACCACGCTGATTTCGATTATTGCGGGCCTTGTTAGAGCGAGCAGTGGACACGTGAGCGTGATGGGCCATGACGTGGTCGATTACTACCGTGCGGCGCGCCTGGCGTTGGGCGTTGTCCCCCAGGAGCTCGCGTTCGATCCGTTTTTCACCGTGCGCGAAACGCTGACCTTTCAATCGGGTTACTTCGGGTTGGCCAACAATGGCGCGTGGATTGATGAAGTGCTCGCCAATTTGGGCCTGGCGTCGCGCGCCGATACCAACATGCGCGCGCTCTCTGGAGGAATGAAGCGGCGTGTGCTGGTAGCTCAGGCGCTGGTACACAAGCCGCCGGTGATCGTGCTCGACGAGCCAACTGCCGGAGTCGACGTTGAGCTGCGGCAGACACTCTGGTCGTTCATTCGTCGATTGAATCAGGAAGGCCACACGATCGTGCTGACCACGCATTACTTGGAAGAGGCGCAGGCGCTTTGTCAGAGGATCGCGATGCTCAGGTCCGGCACCGTGATCGCGCTTGATACGACGCGTGCATTGCTATCGCATATTGAAGGTGTGCAAATGACACTGCGCGTGCGCGGGACGGTGCCGCCATCTGTGCTGGCGCATCGAATCGACGAGCGCGAGGGTGCTCTGGTGTTGCGGCTGGGCGAGCCCGGTGACGTCGGCCGAGTTCTGGCCGAGTGTCAGGCGGCGGGCTGCGAGATCGAGGACCTTGAGGTCGGGCGCGCCGACCTGGAGGACGTATTCCTGCAGTTGATGGCTGAGCGCGCCGAATCCGAACGTATCCCCGCGTTGGCTACTGCATGACCCTTCCGCCCAGCCGCCCGCAGGAAGGGTTGCTCCCGCTTGTTGGGACGGCGCGTAGCGCCCAGGTGGCATCCGTGAACTCATCGGCTGCGGTTTCGTTCCGAACCTTGCTGATGAAGGAAATGCTGCGCTTCTGGAAGGTGAGTTTCCAGACGATCGCTGCGCCAGTGCTGACCGCCGTCCTTTACCTACTGGTGTTCGGCCACGTCCTCGAGGAGCACGTACAAGCCCTGCCGGGAATTAGCTATACGGCATTTTTGGTCCCCGGGTTGGTGATGATGTCGGTGTTGCAAAATGCCTTCGCCAATTCGTCGTCTAGCTTGATTCAATCGAAGATCATGGGCAGTTTGATCTTCGTGCTGCTACCGCCGCTTTCGCACTGGCAGCTGTTCGGGGCGTATGTGACCGCCTCAGTAGTGCGCGGCGCGATAGTGGGCCTCGGTGTGTTCGTCGTTACAGTCTGGTTCGCGCCGCCACAATTTGCGGCGCCGTTGTGGATCGTCGCCTTTGGACTGCTCGGAGCTGCAATGCTCGGGACACTGGGCTTGATCGCTGGCATATGGGCTGACAAATTCGATCAGCTAGCTGGCTTTCAGAACTTCATCGTGATGCCTGCCACATTCTTATCGGGCGTCTTCTACTCGGTGCAGGGCTTGCCGCCGTTTTGGCGGACTGTCTCGCACTTCAATCCGTTTTTTTACATGATTGACGGTTTTCGCTACGGCTTTTTCGCGCAGTCCGATATCAACCCGTGGTTGAGCCTAGCCGTCCTCACGCTTTCGTTCGTTATTGTTGCGGGCATCGCGATTACCCTGTTGGCCCGCGGCTTCAAATTGAGAAATTAGATGGAACCTACACCCGGCGATGTAGAGCGCTACATAGCGGATGGCCTTGAGTGCGAAGTCGTCAAGGTGTCGGGTGATGGCCGGCACTTTGAGGCGCTGATCGTCAGCTCGGCGTTCGAGGGCCTGCCGCGGATCGCGCGTCACCAGCACGTCTATCGCGCGCTCGGCGACCGCATGCGGCAGGAGATTCACGCGCTGTCGATGCGAACTTTGACCCCGGCCGAATATCAACGCGTAGAGCAGTGATTTCACCTTGTCTTCATTCGAACTTCGTGCGCGGTTCGCCCGCGTGCGCAACGCTTGCAGGCGATTGCCCGCGTGGCGCGGGTACGCCTGCAAGGAGCTTCGAATGCCCGATTCTCTTCCGGTCAACTCCCCCACTTCCCGGGTTACCCGTGCCGTACAGTTCCGCTCCTCGTTAAATCGGCCGCGCGTTATCGAATCGGCCGGCATTGTTGGCACGATGGACAAGCTGAAAATTCGTGGTGGTGCGCGCCTGGCAGGCGAAGTCGCTGTTTCGGGTGCCAAGAACGCTGCGTTACCGATCCTTGCTGCGTCGTTACTAACCGCCGACGAGCTGATCGTCGACAATGTTCCGCAACTGCAGGACGTCGCCACGACGCTGAAACTGCTGAAGCAGATGGGTGTTGCCGCCGAGCGTGACGGCTCGACCGTGCGGCTGCGGGCGCGTCATCTTTCGAGCGTCGAAGCTCCCTATGAGCTCGTCAAAACAATGCGCGCCTCGATTCTGGTGCTCGGCCCGATGCTGGCACGCGCGGGTAACGCACGCGTGTCGCTACCGGGTGGGTGCGCGATTGGTGCGCGCCCGGTCGATCAACACATCAAAGGGCTCGAAGCGCTCGGCGCCACGATCCGTATCGAGAACGGATATGTCGTCGCCGAAGCGAAGCGATTGCGAGGCGCGCGCATCGCCACCGACATGGTGACGGTGACCGGCACTGAAAACCTGATGATGGCGGCGACATTGGCGCAAGGTGAGACGATTCTCGAAAACGCTGCGCGCGAACCTGAGGTCGTCGATTTGGCAGCTGCGCTGAACGCGATGGGCGCACGCATTCGTGGGGCCGGTACCGATCGCATTGCAATCGAGGGTGTAGAGCGGTTGCACGGCGCTCGCCATAGCGTGATGCCCGATCGCATCGAAACCGGCACATTCCTGAGCGCCGTGGTTG
>JBDTQZ010000071.1:0-7187 GCA_039931935.1 Burkholderiaceae bacterium
TCGAGATCGTGCACGACATGTACAACTGGGAACCGGTGCAATACCTCGATGTGGGCATCAAGCTCGAAGTTGAGCCAACGATCTACGCCGAGGGCGACGTTGGCATCAAACTGTTTCTTGATGTCAGCAATATCGTGAAGGAAATTCCCGGGCCGCAGGGTTCCCTCGCCTACCAGATCGGTACGCGCAGTGCACAGACAAACCTGCGGCTGCGCGATGGCGAGACCCAGATTCTCGGCGGGCTGATCAGCGAACTGGACCGCAGAACCGCGTCGAAGATTCCCGGTCTGGGCCAGCTGCCGGTGCTTGGGCGGCTGTTCTCGAACAACAATTCGAATCTCGTGAAATCAGAGATCATCCTTTCGATCACACCGCGCATCGTCCGCAGTGTCGCGACCGCCGACGCCAGCGTGCGCGATATCTACTCGGGCACGGAGTCGTCGATGCGGCAAACGCCATTGCGACTTGACCCGGTCGGGACGGCGCGTGGTGCGCAGAGTATCGACAGCGGCGCAGTTCCGAGCGTTCCGCGCACGGCGCCCGCGCCGTCCAATCGTTCGTTCAGGCCGGCACCCGGCACCACCGGACCGGCTGGCGCTGCGCCTGCGGCGGAGCCGTCGGCAGCGGACAGCGCGCCAGCGGGCACAACACTGGCCGCGACTCCTGGCAGTGAAGCAGCCCAGCCAGGATCAGGTGAGTCGACTCCGGCGCCTGCGCCGAATGCGGCGATCGAACCGACTCCATCGAATGTGCCGGCCCCAACCACATCGGCCCCAACCTCGTCGGCTCCAACCACATCGGTCCCAACTGCGTCGGCTCCAACCACATCGGCCCCAACTGCTTCGGCTTCAACTGCGTCGGCACCAAATCCGGCGGTTTCAAGCCGCAGGACGGCAAGTGTGACCATCAACGGGCCGGCCAGCGCGCGCATCGGCGAAGAGTTCGAGGTGATGATTGATGGGACGATTCCTACGCCGCTGCAAACACTTTCGCTGGTGATTCGCTTCGATCCGAAGGTGCTGACATTCATTGACGCAAGGCCTGAGGAGCTCGCGCGCAACAGCGGTATCGAGGGCACTTCGCACAAGCTCGAGCCGATTACCGGCCGTCTCGAGTTCGAATTGCAGGCAGCCAGCAAGCCCTTGTCCGGCCAGGGCAAGCTGCTCAACCTGCGCTTCTCCGCGAAGACTGCGCGCGCGCAAACCACAATTGCCCTCGGACAAGCAAATCTTCCAGGCAGTGTCGGCGCGCGCACGACGCCACAGACCGGTTCGGTGCGGTTGCGAGTAATGCCATGAAGGCAACACGCGGCTTCACGCTGATCGAACTGCTTGTCACGCTGGTTCTCGTGAGCCTCGTCGCATCCATCAGCGTGCCACTGTATGAGGTCACTTCGACCCGACTGCGCGAAGCCGAATTGCGTGCAGCGCTGCGGCAGATCCGTACCGCGATCGACGCGTACAAGGCCGCCGCTGACTCCGGCTTGATCGCCAAGGGTGCCGCCGAGTCGGGGTATCCACCATCGCTTGAAGTCCTGGTGCAGGGGATCGATGCGCAGAACATGGCGGGCGGCCGCCGCCTCGTGTTCCTGCGCCAGGTCCCGCGCGACCCGTTCTTCCCCGAGCAGGCGGCACCACCGGCGCTGCACTGGGCCACCCGCAGCTACGGCAGCCCACCAGACGACCCGCGCCCGGGCGACGACGTTTTCGACGTCGCGTCGCGCTCTGCTCGCGTCGGCCTGAACGGCATTGACTACCGGGAGTGGTGAGAATGCGAAGACTCGGACTGAACGGCTTCACGCTGATCGAGCTGGTAGTCGTCATGGCGACGATCGCGCTCCTGCTGACGCTCGCCGTGCCGCGCTACTTCCATGCGATCGACAACGGCAAGATCAGTGTGCAGCGGCAGAACATTGCAACAATCCGCGATGCGATCGACAAGTTCTACGGCGACCAGACACGTTATCCGGAAACGCTCCAGGAGTTGGTGCAGGCGAGATACCTGCGCGCGGTCCCAGTCGATCCATTCACCGAAGCGCCTAACTGGGTCGTCATCGCACCGCAAGACCCAACGCTAGGCGCCGTATTCGACGTGCGCAGCGCGCAGCACCCCAAGGAGGAGAACGATCGTGCATCGTAGTCAAGACCTGCGGCGGCATTGCGGCGGCCTGGTGCTGCTCGGGCTACTTCTGTTGCTGGTGCTGGCCGCGCTTGGAGCACTGATGGGCGGCGAGGTCTGGGCCACCGCGGTGCAGCGTGAGCAAGAGGAGCAGTTGTTGTTCGTCGGCGAGCAGTATCGCCGGGCGATCGAAAATTACTGGCGCGCGACGCCGGGGCGGGTCAAGACCTTGCCAAGTTCCCTGGCGGTCCTGCTGGAAGACGATCGCTTTCCGATGCCGGTACGGCACCTGCGGCGCCTGTACCGCGACCCCTTCGACGCAGAGGCCGACTGGGGCCTGGTAAAAATCGACAACGGCATTGCCGGTGTGTACTCTGCCTCTTCCGCGATTCCACTCAAGCGCCGCGGCTTTTCGAATCGTTATGCACAATTCGAAGACGCCACGGCCTACAAGCAATGGCGCTTCGTGTTCCAGATACCAGGACGCCCCAGTTCGCTGACGGACTCGCATTCGCCGGAAAGCCAGGATCGCCGATGAAACGCTCGCTCGGTCTTGAAGAGACTCCGATGAAACACCGCGTACTGATAGTGGAAGACCATCACCTTCTGCGCCAGGGTTTGCGCGCGATGGTTGCCGCCTTGCCCGACTTCGAAGTCATCGCCGAGGCGAAGGACGGCAAGGAGGCAGTCTGGCAGGCGGTGGCATTGCAGCCGGATCTGATCCTCATGGACCTCTCGATGCCACGAATGACCGGCATCGAGGCCACCGTGCAGATCAAGGAACGCCTGCCGCGCACTCGCATCATCGCGCTGACCGCGTTCAAGACCGAGGAATATGTGCACGAGGCGCTACGCGCCGGCATCGACGGTTATGTGATGAAGGACGTCTCCTATGAGGAACTCCTGGCTGCGCTGCGCAGCGTGATGGCCGGGAAGAAATTTCTCAGCCCGGACGTGTCTGGGCAACTGGTCAACAACTTTCTGCACCGCGGCGCGACACCGCGTCCGATTTCGCCCTGGGAAAAGCTCACTGTGCGCGAGCGCGGCATCCTGAAACTGATTGCAGAAGGTCGTACCAACCGCAGTACGGCCGAGTTCCTGAACGTAAGCCCGAAGACGGTCGAAAAGCATCGCGGCAATCTGATGCGCAAGCTTGGGCTATGCAACGTGGGCGAGCTCACTCTGGTAGCTTTGGAGCGAGGTCTGATCGAGCTCCCGGGCACGGTAGCGCGCCTGTTCGGAAATGGTCACGTCCGTAAAGGCGACGAAGATAGCAGCAAGAATCGCACGCAAGAAGAGCACGCACTCGAAGAACTTTCAACGCACGCAAACCTTGGGAACGCAGGCGTCGAGCCAAGCGCAAATCCTGAACGCTGACCTGGCGTGCGGCGACTCGCTCACTGAAGCAACGTGCCCAGCGGCAGAGCCCAGCTTGCACCAATTCGCACGCCCCTGTGCGGCATCGAATCAAGCGCGAGGCGGCCACCAGTTGCCTCCATTCGCTTGCGGATGCTCGGCAAACCGATACCGCGCACGTGATCGACGCCGTAGCCAAGCAGCGTGGCGTCGAAACCGTCCCCATCGTCCTGCACAGTCAAGCACAGCTCATTCTCTTCGCGGGTCAGCACAACCTGGACGTACGACGCATTCGCGTGCTGAGCCACGTTAGCCAGCAGTTCCTCGATGATGCGAAATATGATGAGCTTCAGGGGCTCGGGCACCTCGATTTCTGTTACTGAAATCTGGCGCTCGACCCGGACTGTGCGGTACGTCTGCTCAAACGTACGGCAGAGCCACTCAACTGTCGGCAGCAGACCCAGGTCATCCAGCAGACTGGGACGCAGCTCGGTGGAGATTCGTCGCACTTCATCGAGCACATCGCGCAACCGGCCGATTGCGGCGTTCAGCAGATCAACTCCTTCGGCGTATCCGCCCTCCGTGACACGCCGCACCGCATCTTCGATCATGAATTTCGAAATCACGATCAGCGGCCCGACACCACTGTGGAGCTCCGTCGCTACACGCGAGCGTTCCAGCTCCCGGGTGCGCAGCAATCCATTGGCGAGCCGTCGCAACTCCGGCGCATCAGCCTTCATGGATTCGGCGGTGGGATTGGTAAACTGCTCAGACCACGCCAGGACATAGCTCGCTTCGCCATCCTGCACGACACGGTTGGAAGTCATCTGCACGAGTGTCCGGCGGCCACTCTTGCCACGCAGCAGCAGTTGAAACGATCGGGCGTCGCCTAAGAGAATGCGCGCCGTTGCACCGTCGGCCATGTCGCGCCATCGCTCGGCGGCGAGATCGCCAAGCGTCAGACCGCGAATTTCCTCTACCCCGAACCCGAGCATCGATGCTGCTTCCATGGTCGCATCGGCAATTTGTCCGTTGCGGTCAAGCCGAAGCGCGGCGACGGATTCGTCGAGGGCCGTGTCATGGCTGCGCGTTACTTCCATCCCCTCGACCCTGTCTCGTGTTCTTATAGGATGAGCGCTGCTGTCTCTGTTCGCTCTCAATTTGAACTTAGCCCCACATGCAAACACGGGGAATCGCGTGTTCGGGCCACATCTGGAACCCCCGTGATTGCGTTACGGAATCTCCGCCAAGCCCTCGTTGCTGCTCGTGGTGATAGCTTGACAGGTGAGCAGGCGGATGTCGTGCGAGGGTGCACGTTTAAGAAACGCACCAGTTCGGTGGCCGAAGCCAGATCCATTCAGTCGCTCGCCGAGCGCTTCAGGTGAGCCATCACGCGCGGCACGTACCGCTGGGTTTCGGCGTAGGGCGGCATGCGGTAGCCCGCGCGGACCACTGCGCCCTCGCCGGCGTTATAACCTGCAAGCGCCAGTGGCAGATCGCCATCGAACAAGTTGAGAAGCCACTTCAAATACGAAGCGCCGCCCCGCACGTTTTCGCGCGCATCAAAGGGGTCGGCCACACCAAAGCGCCGTGCTGTCGCTGGCATGAGTTGCATCAGCCCCTGCGCGCCCTTGGGCGACAGCGCGTGCGCGTTATAGCCGGATTCGACCGCGATCATCGCGTGCAGCAGGTGCGCCGGAATATCCAGCTCGTACGCGACGTCGCTCACGATCGAACTTATCACCTGCTGCGCCGGAAGGCGCGATCTGGCATTTTGGCCAGACACGCGTGCCGCCTCGCCGGCAGCCGGTCCTGCAGGCGCGGAAATGACCAGGGTCGGAGTGTCGGCGCCCCGAAAATTCGAAAGTACGACCGTACCGCCCGCAGTGTGACCGGTGTAAACCTGTGCCGATGCGGACAGCGTAGTCAGCGCGACCATCACGGCAAGGGCGGCGCGAAGTCCAAGCATGGGCAGGTTTGCCTCGGTCACGTGTATCGGCAGGCCGCAACGGGCGATTGATAGCAAGGACAGCACCGACTGGCTACGGGGCAAGTCCCCCATTAAAGTGCTGGGCGTGCCGCCAGAATTGCGCGCCGAACTTGGCGACGTCCGCGGACTCACGGGACAATTAGCAGCCGAATGGATGGCTAACAGGCAACTGACCGGGCCGCTCAGCAGCGTCTGCATGCGTACGCGCATCGACGCCGCCACAGACGAAAACACGCCATGGTCGTGCGCGCACCAACTGCGTCACCGTAAGCATGACACCGATCGCGCAAGTCCTGCCAGCCTGCGAGCGCGCCGCTGAGTGGGCAATCGGTTGTCCGGCAAAGCCAGCCGCGCGCACGCCGGTTAACTGAACTGCGCTGAACTGCAGAGGGCGTTCGACAGTGTCTTCGAAGCGCTGGCTGAACGGGGCCGCAGGCGTCTACTTGACCTGCTGCATCGGGAGAACGGCCAGACGCTGATGGCGCTGTGTGAGGACATGGACATGACACGCCAAGCCGTGACACAGCACTTGCAACTGCTTGAGGAAGCCAACCTCGTCGCCATTGTTTGGCAACGTCGAGAAAAGCTGCACTACCTGAACCCAGTGCCGCTGCACCAAATTTACGAGCGCTGGATCGAAAAATTCGAGCGCAGCCGCCTCGGTGCGTTGCGCGACCTCAAGAAGAAACTGGAAGGTGATGAGGATGAAAAGGCCCGACTACGTGTACGTGACCTACATCGCGACGACGCCGGAAAAGGTGTGGCAGTCCGGGACGATTAGAAACATTCGCGTGTTTCATTCGCTATCGAGCCGCATGGCGACGGGCTCATTCGTTTGACGGTCACACACGAAGACATCGAGCGCGACCCTCAAATGCTCGCGGGCATATCGGGCGGCTGGCCGAAGATTCTTTCGAATCTCAAGACGTTGCCTCGAAAGCGGTCATGCGTGCTTTCACGCTCACCTTCGGCAACCTAAGAAGAAGGAGAAAGTGAAACTGGTGCGCGCGGCGCGTGGCTCTCCGCGCGTAGGGACCCTCTTACCGCGAACGTCCGCAATCAGCGGCGGATTCAACCGGTCGATGCAACACACTAAGAACTGCGTAGGCAGAAGGAGTGTTGCAGATGAAGCAGCGGCCACGGATCTACTACTCAGAGAGCCAAAAGTCGTTGATGTGGGAGCGCTGGAAGCAGGGCGCAACCCTGAATCAAATAGCGAAGCTGTTCGATCGAGCACACACGTCGGTGCGGGGAGTACTGGGCGAGACGGGCGGCATTCGCCCCCCGAGAGACGACGTTCGGCCATGGCGCTCACGCGGGCAGAGCGAGAGGAGATCTCGCGCGCAGTGGTGTCGGGACAATCGGTTCGCTCAAGTGCATCCCAGCTCGGACGAGCGGCGTCGACGATCAGCCGCGAGCTCACGCGCCATGGTGGCCCAGACAGCTATCGGGCCACTCAAGCTGACAACGCCGCTTGGGATCGGGCACATCGGCCAAAGCGTTGCAAGCTGGCCGAGAACCGAGCCTTGGCACGCATCGTGACCGACAAGCTACGGATGCTGTGGTCGCCAGAGCAGATCTCAGGATGGCTCCAGCCTACTTATCCGTGCGACGAGGGCCATCACGTGTCACACGAGACCATCTACCGCAGCCTCTACATTCAAGCGCGTGGCGCCTTGAAGAAGGAGCTATTGCAGCATTTGAGACGAACGCGCGGCATGCG
>JBDTQZ010000072.1:0-7184 GCA_039931935.1 Burkholderiaceae bacterium
TGGAGAGCGACAAGGCATCGATGGAGATTCCGTCATCGGCCGCCGGCGTCGTCAAAGAGCTGCGCATCAAGCTGGGCGACAAGGTATCGAAGGGCAGTGCGGTGTTGTTGCTGGAGGCGTCATCCGCGGTGGCGGAAGGTGCCCCGGCCGCGTCTGCGCCGGCGACAAGTACATCGCCGCTGCCGGTAGTACCGGTGGTGGCATCCGCAACGGCTTTAGCCGACGTCGATCAGCCCGACATAGAGTGCGACGTGTTGGTGCTGGGTGCGGGTCCGGGCGGATATTCGGCCGCGTTTCGCTCTGCCGATCTCGGCAAGAAGACTGTGCTGGTCGAGCGCTACGCGACGCTCGGCGGCGTGTGTTTGAACGTAGGCTGCATTCCGTCGAAAGCGCTGCTGCACGTAGCCGCGGTGATGGAAGAAGCCTCGCACTTCGTGGACATCGGCATCGATTTCGGAAAGCCATCGCTAGACCTCGACAAACTCCGCGCACATAAGTCGAAGGTTGTCGGCAAGCTCACGGGCGGGCTTAATACGATGGCCAAAGCGCGCAAGGTGACGGTGTTGCGCGGGATTGGCACGTTCGTGGGCCCGCATCGGCTGCAGGTGGACATCACCACGGGCGATGGACGCGAAAGCAGTGGCGAGAAAAAAGTGGTGCGCTTTACGAAAGCGATCATTGGGGCCGGCTCGCAATCGGTAACGCTCCCGTTTATTCCGGAGGATCCGCGCATCGTCGATTCGACCGGCGCGCTCGAACTCAAGGCAATACCGAAGCGCATGCTCGTGATCGGCGGCGGCATCATTGGGCTCGAGATGGCCACGGTGTACTCGACCCTCGGCGCGCGCATCGACGTCGTCGAGATGCTCGACGGCCTGATGACGGGTGCCGACCGGGACCTGGTCAAGGTGTGGCAGAAATTCAATGAGAAGCGCTTCGACAAGTTGATGCTGAAGACTCGTAGCGTCGGAGTAGAAGCAAAGGCCGACGGGATTCTGGTCAAGTTCGAAGGCGAGCAGGCACCGCCCGATCCGCAACTCTATGACCTGGTGTTGCTTAGCGTCGGTCGTTCACCGAACGGCAAGATGGTCGCCGCTGATAAAGCCGGCGTGGCGGTGACCGACCGCGGTTTCATCGAAGTGGATCGGCAGATGCGCACTAACGTGGCGCACATTTTTGCCATCGGCGATATCGTCGGCAATCCGATGCTCGCGCACAAGGCTGTGCACGAAGGGCACGTCGCGGCGGAAGCGGCCGCCGGAGAGAAGAGTTATTTTGACGCACGCGTGATCCCTTCAGTGGCCTATACCGACCCTGAAATTGCGTGGGCCGGAATCACCGAAGAGGAAGCGAAGGCGCAGGGCATAAAGGTCAAAGTCGGGAAGTTTCCGTGGCAGGCGAGCGGCCGCGCGATTGCAAACGGCCGCGATGAAGGGCTCACGAAGCTTATCTTCGACGAAGCAACGCATCGCATTATCGGGGGCGGAATCGTCGGCACACACGCTGGAGATCTGATCAGCGAAGTTGCGCTCGCGATCGAGATGGGTGCGGATGACGTCGACATCGGCAAGACGATTCATCCACATCCCACGTTAAGCGAGTCGATCGGAATGGCCGCCGAAGTCGCCCATGGCACCTGCACCGACTTGCCGCCGCAGCGCCGATAGCGGCCATTCCCTTACGCGCCGGACACTCCTCGTCCGTCCGGATGCGTGCGGCGCGATTGATTTGTCTCGTCCAAGTCGTACCCTATAGAGCCTTGGTATTTGGTCGTAATCTGGTCATCGGGTAATGGGCTTTCTCGAATTTCTCGCCGCAGGCGCCGCACCCGAGGCGGCTGCTACGGATGAGTATCCGAGCGGCGCAATGCGGTGGTCCGATCCGGATACCTGGGGTGGAAAGCTGCCAGCCAGCGGCGCAGCGGTCACCGTCGACGTCGGACGCACGCTGATCATCGATCAGGACGTTGACGTAGGTTCACTGCATGTCAAGGGCACCGCCTTCGTGGCGCGGCGCGACATCTCAATCGGCGCCGAATGGATCCTGGTCGAAGACGCCGGTGCGCTGATTGCCGGAAGCGCCGAGCAGCCATTCAAGCAGCGGCTGCATATCACCTTGTGTTCGAAAACATCGGACCGAGGCGCATCAGCCCATCCGGAGTTGGGCAGCAAGTTTCTTGCGGCTCTCAACGGCGGCACGATCGATCTGCATGGCGACGCGCGCACATCGTGGGTGCCGCTGGGTAACAGCACCGCGCCGGGTCACAACACGCTGCGCTTGGCGCAGCCGGTCGATTGGCGCGCCGGCGAACGCATCGCGATCGCTTCGGGCGCCGACCATTGTCTGCTTGAAGAACGCTCGATCGACGATGTCGGCACCGACTGTCTTACCGTTCGCCTTGCAAAGCCGGTATGGCATCGGCATCACGGCAAGCACGCTCCGCTGCGGCACGTGCTGCCAGGATCGATAGGCAAGGTAGTGCTTCTGTCCCGCAACATCGTCATCGAAGGTTGCGCTGATTCGGAGCGCAACAGCGTCGGCGCTTTTTGCATGATCGCCGGTACCGCGGACAACCCCGCACGCCATTCGATCGGCCGCTTCTCCGGCGTTGAGTTCCGCCGCATGGGTCAATTCAACCGTCCCGGCCGGTATCCACTGCATTGGCACGACAATGGCGATGCAGCCGACAGCTCTGTCATCGGCTGCCTGATCCATCAGTCTTATCAGCGCGGCATCGTGACGGTGGGCTCACGCCACGTACGCATCAGCGGCAATGTTGTGATGAAGCCTTTTGGCCACGGCTATATCGTCGAGAGCGAAGACAACTCGCCGCAGCTAGTGACGACAAACCTGGCGCTTCGCCCGCGCGTTGTGCGCTTCGCCGATCAAAAAATGCGCAGTTATTGCGAACACCGTCCGCGCGCATTCTGGATCGTGCAGTCAGCCGTTACTCGTACTGCCGTTCAATAGCACTTTCGGATTTCTGCAGGCCCGTATCATTCGCTCGGGTAGCCGCGGGTGCAGCATGTCGACGCAGGACGACTTAAAACGAGCGGTCGCGCGAGCCGCGATTGGTTTCATCAAGGACGGCGAGATCATCGGCGTCGGCACCGGCTCGACGGCCGACTGCTTTATCGACGAGCTCGGAGCATTGAAACATCGGATCACAGGCGCCGTGCCGAGCTCCGAGCGCAGCGCGATACGGCTTGCGCATCACGGCATTCGATTGTTCGATTTGAACGACGTCGAATCCCTGTCGCTCTATGTCGATGGTGCGGATCAGATCGACACCCAATTTTCGATGATCAAAGGCGGCGGTGGCGCGCTGACGCGCGAGAAGATCGTTGCTGCGGTTGCGCAAACGTTTGTCTGCATTGCAGACGAAAGCAAGAAGGTCAATGTGCTGGGCGGGTTTCCGCTGCCGGTCGAAGTGGTCCCGATCGCACAGGCGTACGTGATGCGTGAACTCGCGAGGTACGGCAAACCGATCGTACGGTCGGGATTCCTGACAGATAACGGCAATTCGATCATTGACGTCCATGATCTAGAGATTGGCGACGCACTGGCGCTCGAGCAACGCATCGACAGCATTGTCGGCGTCGTCACCAACGGGCTGTTCGCCGCACGCGGAGCTGACATTCTCTTGTTGGGTACAGTGAACGGTGTAATTGAATCGCGGCGACCCACCGCGCACATGGGGCATTCATGGCAGCCCGAACCTTAAGTCGCTATGGCCGGCGTTCGGCGCTCACTGCGCTTCTACGCGGCGTCGGTTGGCTTGTGGCGGCCTTGATCGTCATCTCGGCAACGTATGTGATCACCGCGATTGCGCTCGGCGCAATTCCTGTCAATGCATCGTTTGCCGAGACGCCCGAAGGTGTGCCGATCTATCTGCGCACGAACGGCGTACACGCTGAACTCATCCTGCCGACGCGCGCCGGCGACACGGATTGGAGTGTCGAGCATCCGCCTGCGCACATGCGTTCGCTTCCCGAACCGCTCCAGTGGATAGCATTTGGTTGGGGCGATCGCGAGTTTTTCGCGCATACGCCCACCTGGGTCGATTTGAAACCGGGAACCGCACTGATCGCGCTCAGCGGATTTGGTCCAGGCGCGATGCACGTCGAGTACATCGAATCACCGCGCGCTTATAAGGCACGCGAGATCAGGGTCAATCTCGAGCAGTATTCGCGACTGGTTGCATTCATCCGAGCCTCATTCGAGCGCGACGCGGCGGGACACCCGCATCGCACTAACCTGCCTGGCTATTTTTCAAGCGACGCGTTTTACGAAGCCAGCAGGGGTTACAAGTTCTGGTACACGTGCAACGACTGGGTGCGCAAGGCTCTAAGCGAGGCGGGTGTGCGAGCGCCGTTGTGGGCGCCGTTTGATACCGCGTTGTTTTATCAATTGCAAAAGATAAAGTAAGTCGCGCTGCGGGTCGTCAGCTTGGCGGCACGTAACCCTGTGCCACGTCAGCGCCTTCGCCGAAGAAGTGCTTTTCCATCTGCGTCAGCAAATACTTTCGAGCGCGTGTGTCGGCGAGATTGAGCCGGTTCTCGTTCACCAGCATCGTTTGATGTTTTAGCCAGCCCGCCCAGGCTTCCTTCGAAACGTTTTCCCAGAGACGCTTGCCCAAGTCGCCCGGTACGGGGGGAAAGTCGAGACCTTCCGCTTCGCGGCCAAGCTTTACGCAGTTAACCATCCTTGCCATGTGCACTCCTAAAGCTGCTTCAGCAGTACCTGCGAGCGGCGCTGCCAGTTGTACATATTTTGTCGCTGCGGCGGAAGCTCGTCGATCGTTGCAGGCCGGTAGCCACGTTTGATAAAGAAGTGCGCAGTGCGCGTCGTCAGGACGAGCAGCTTCGTGATGCCGGCCGCCTTCGCGCGGGCTTCAATGCGCCTCATCAGCCTCTCACCATCGCCATAGGCCTGATAGCCCGGATGCACTGTAAGGCACGCGAGCTCGCCCATTTGCTCACGCGGGAACGGGTACAGCGCCGCGCATCCGAAAATGAAGCCGTCATGCTCGAGCACGACGAACCGATCGATCTCGCGCTCGATCAGCTCGCGTGGTCGCTTGACCAGCGTGCCGTCGGCTTCCAGCGGCTCGATCAGCTTGATGATGCCGCCGACGTCGTCGGCGGTCGCGTCACGGAGCTGTTCGAGGTCCTCGGATGCGACCATCGTGCCGACGCCCTCATGAGTAAAGAGCTCAGCAAGGACGCTGCCGTCAAGCGCGTACGAAAGAATGTGCGCGCGTGCAACGCCGCCCTTTAGCGCCTTGATCGCGTAGCGCAAGTTAAACGCAGCGTCGGGCTTGACTTCGCTGCTGGCAAGCAGAGCTTCCGCGGACTGCACTGTCAGCTCGCTTCGCAACTCGCCATCGGCACCGCGTACGCCATCGGTCTCCGTTAGCAAAATGAGCTTGTCGGATTTGACCGCTGTGGCAACGGCGCAGGCGGTGTCTTCCATCGTCAGATTGAAAGCTTCGCCGGTGGGTGAGAACCCGAGCGGTGACAACAGAACGATTGCGCCGTTGGACAGTGTGAAGCGCAATGCATCGGCGTCGACCTTGCGCACGACGCCGGTATGTTGGTAATCGATCCCGTCGATCACGCCGAGCGGACGCGCGGTGACGAAATTGCCGCTCACCACGCGTACCTTTGAGTGCGCCATCGGCGTGGACGGCAGTCCTTGCGAAAACGCGGCTTCGATGTCCAGGCGAATCTCGCCCGATGCTTCCTTGGCGCATTCGAGGGCAGCGGCATCCGTGATGCGAACATCGTTCTCGAAGCGCGACTCGACGCCTTTTAACGCAAGCTGTGCCTGCACCTGGGGCCGCGATCCATGAACCACCAGTAGGCGAATCCCCATCGCGTTGAGCAGCGACAGGTCCTGCACCAGCGCCACCAGATGACCGGCTTCTACGAGACCACCGGAGAAACCGACCACAAACGTTCGGCCACGATGTGCGTGTACATAAGGCGCCACTTCGCGCAGCCATGAGACGAATCGGGCATGGTCGCTGCCTGCCGCAGTCGAAGCGATCGGCGTGGCGGTGACAGTTTCGTTCATCGCAAAAGTATACTTAGGGGTATGTGCACGGCATCTCGCGGCAGTTGGCGCGCGCATCAACCTTCGACTTTTCGGGCCCTCGAATGAGAACGTCGCGCTGACCGCGCGGCGACCGATGCAGCCACTGTTTATGAACAACGCGCAAGGGTCGCGCAGGCCCGCTCGTCGTCGCGCACCGCTGCCGGTCATTACATTTCCTGAAAATCTTCCCGTTTCCGGCGCGCGCGAGGAGATCGCGCGCGCTATCGAATCAAACCAGGTCGTCATCGTCAGCGGCGAAACGGGATCGGGGAAGACAACCCAGTTACCGAAGATCTGTCTGTCGCTTGGACGCGGCAGCGATGGGTTAATCGGTCACACGCAACCTCGGCGCATTGCCGCTTCGAGCATCGCAAAGCGAATTGCCGCGGAGCTCGGTACCGAGCCAGGCGACGTGGTTGGCTACAAGGTCCGGTTTACCGATCGCACCCAGCCGGGTGCGTCGATCAAGCTGATGACCGACGGGATTCTTCTGGCAGAAACGCAGAGTGATCCCTTTCTGAGTGCGTATGACACGCTGATCATCGACGAGGCGCATGAGCGCTCGTTAAATATCGACTTTCTGCTCGGCTACATCAAGCAACTGCTGCATGGCCCAAAGAACAAGCGCCCCGATCTGAAAGTCATCATCACATCGGCGACGATCGACGCCGGCCGCTTTGCGCAACACTTTGCCGATGCGAACGGCCCGGCGCCGATCATCGAAGTCTCCGGGCGACTCTATCCGGTCGAATTGCGCTATCGGCCACTGATGGACGCGGAGCGCACTGACGATGTCGATGACCGTACGCTGATGCAGGCGATAGCTGATGCGGTCGACGAACTGGCGCGTGTCGGCAGCGGCGGTGTATTGGTGTTCCTACCCGGCGAGCGCGAAATACGCGAAGCCGCCGAGGCGTTGCGCAAGCGTCATCCCGCGGGCGCCGACGTCTTGCCGCTTTATGCACGGCTTTCGGCCGAGGAGCAGGAGCGTGTGTTTAAGCCGTCATCACGCGGACGGCGCATCGTTCTCGCCACCAACGTTGCCGAAACCTCGCTGACCGTGCCGGGCATTCGCTATGTCGTTG
>JBDTQZ010000073.1:0-7133 GCA_039931935.1 Burkholderiaceae bacterium
TGTGACCGCTGCGCTGCGGCGTGCCGGTTCCGGTCTCGGGCAATCCCGCCCGATGACTGGAGTTGGTCATGCAGCACGATCTGTTCTCTTCCCTCGATTCCTTCCAGGCACTCTCGGTTGCCGCTTCCGCTTTGCTGGTGCGCGATGTCGCGGGCCAGTACCGTCCGGCCGAGGCCGACGAGGTGCTGCTGGCAGCTCAGCGGCTGTTGGCCGCGCAGGTACGGGGCAGCGACGTGATGTCCTCGCCCGCTATGGTCAAGGACTTTCTTCAGGCGCGGCTGGGCAACCTGCCACATGAGGTGTTCGCGGTGGTGCATCTGGACGCGCAGAACCGCGTGCTGGACTACGTCGAGATGTTCCGGGGCACGGTGAGTCAGACATCGGTTTACCCGCGCGAGGTGGTGCGCGATGCGCTCCTGCGCAACAGCAGTGCTTTGGTGCTGGTGCACAACCATCCTTCAGGAGCGACCAATCCTTCGCGTGCCGACGAGCACCTGACGCAGACGCTCAAGCAAGCAGCGGCCCTGGTCGATGTGCGGGTGCTGGACCACTTCATCGTGGCGGGCAACTCCGTTCAATCGATGGCTGAAATGGGCCTCGTTTGAACCCTGGGCCTTTGGGCCCATTCTTTTTTGTTTCTGTACACCGCGCTGCGCGCGATCGCAGGGGAGGGTGTCGTTCGGCCGACGTTGCCGGCGGCACATCTACAGCGGCCCGTTCCCGTGCCCGGGGCTCGCGGGCTTGATGTCCTTCTCGCTGCGCGTGAACGACGCCCGCTGGACGAACTGGCGGTCAGGCCGCTCCCGTCACTGCGCTGTGCTTCGTTCTGGTCCCGTTCTGCTCGCCAGATCGTCCCCCCGGTCACCCGCCATGCCCGTGGCCGGGCCGCTGGAAGGCTCAATATCCTACAAGCCCGAAGCCCTGAAGTGATCGCAGCGGCTCGAACGCCGCGCCAGTCGCTGCGCTTGGTGTCACGCCGCCCGCTACAGCCGCCGCTGCGAGCGTCATGCGGTCGCTTGCGCGTTGCTGCGGCGCCCGAAGAGGCGAGGGCAGCGCGTGCGCCCTGCGGCCCACCGTCATCCCCCCACGGCGCCCCCATCCACGGGTGAGGGGGACTTGTGGGGGGATCTTTCAGCGGTGGGCCAGGTGACGGGCTCACTGCTTCGACTGCGTTTTTTGGCCCATCCCCCACCCCTTCCCGAGGGAAGGGGCCATGCCCACCCCCCGCCCGCCCGTGGGCGGGAGCGAGGGAGTCCGAGCGAGAGGATCAGTTTTGTGGAGCCCGCATCGGGATCCGGCTGGTCGCTCATGCAAGGAGTTTCATCATGGCCAACGTACAAGTCATCCAGCGCCACGCGCACCTGGCCGGTGCCGTCAAGCTCGAATTCGTCAACGGGCGCGAAGGCAAGCTCGCCAAGGCAGTGCTGACCGCCATCAGCAACCAGTACCGGGGCAGCGGAGAAGCCCGCGAAGAAGAAGCCACCGCGATCCAGTGGACGCTGTGGGGCAAACAGGCCGAACACGCGGCCGAGTACCTGGGCAAGGGCTCGCACGTGAACATCGTCGGGCGGGTGCGCAACAACCAGTACCAGGACAGTGACGGAGTCGAGGTCTACGCGTTGGCCTTCACGGTCGATGAAATCGACTACCTCGACAGCAAAGCCGAGTCAGAGGCCCGCCGGGCCCGTGATGGAAGCGCAGAGCAGCCCGCAGCTCCCGGCCAACCAGCCCGCAGTCGTAAGGCCCGCAGCGAACGCCAGCCGACGCACGCCTGAGCACTGAGCCGGGCGGAGCCTATCCGCCCGGCTCAGTGCCGACACATACGTCATTCCCTTTCATTCTTCTGGAGCATTCACCATGAACACCGTCCAAACTTCCCGCCCCCAGCTGGCCGCCCGTTTCGGCCAGAACACCTTTGTGATCCGCAGCGAAACCCCGCTGGCCGAGGATCAGATGCGACTGGCCGCGCCGTCCATCTTTGCCGAAGGCAAACACGGCAGCCGCTCCGAGCGCTACACCTACATCCCCACCATTGAGGTGCTGCGCAGTCTGCGCCAGGAAGGTTTCGAGCCCTTCATGGTGTGCCAGAGCAAAAGCCGCATCGAAGGCAAGACCGAGTTCACCAAACACATGATCCGCATGCGCCACGGGGGCCAGGTGAGCACCCGGCCCGAGGCCAACGAGATCATCCTGATCAACAGTCACGATGGCACCAGCAGCTACCAGATCCTTGCGGGTGTGTTCCGCTTCGTCTGCTGCAACGGTCTGGTGGTGGGCGATGTCTCCAACGACATCCGCATCTCGCACAAGGGCAACATCCAGGACAAGGTGATCGAAGGCGCGTTCCGGGTGCTGGACGACTTCGAAGCGGTTGACGCGTCCGCCGATGGCATGAAGGCCTTGAACCTGCAGCCCGAGGAACAGCGGGCGTTTGCCACCGCAGCCTTGGCGCTGCGCTACGGTGAAAGAGGTGAGGGCGAACCACCCGCCCCAGTCACCGCCGAGCAGCTGATCGAAGCCCGCCGGTCAGAGGACTTCGGACCCAGCCTGTGGACCACTTTTCAACGGGTGCAGGAGAACGCGCTGCGCGGTGGCCAGTTGGGCCGAGGCGCCAAGGGCCGGGCCCTGCACACCCGGCCGGTGGGCAGCATCGACCGCAGCGTGAGCCTGAACCGGGCGCTGTGGGTGCTTGCCGAGGAGATGCGCAAGCTCAAGGCCTGAACGCCAGGGAGGGCAAATACCAGCGCTGGATTCACCCCCGAATCCAGCGCTGCAAAGTCTCTGCACAGCTCCCATCATCGGGGAGGTGCGTGCGCGTGAAATTCTGAATCGCGCTCGCCGGCCGGCGCCGGCTCGCGCGATCCCGGCCGCTGGCGCATAGAGCGCGGCGCCCGGGAACGGTCCTCCTCCTCGTTGCACCCCTTGTCGATCGCGCCGGAGGACTCCCCCATGAAGACCCTTGTGCTCGCCAACCAGAAGGGTGGCGTCGGCAAATCCGCCGTCGCCACCCTTCTGGCCCACTACCTCAGGAGGCAAGGCCGCCGCGTGCTGGCCATCGACCTGGACCACCAGGGCAATTTTTCGGAGCCGCTGCGAAAATCCCAGCGTGCCACGGTGGCAGACATCCCGGCCAGCGGTCTGCTGACGCAGAGCCCTCCGGCTCTCCCGGATGCGGGCTTTGTACTGGTGGCGGCCGACCGGGGCCTCATGGCCCTGGAACGCCAGCCCGACCAGCATTCACCCTTTGCGCGCAATTTCCGGGCATTCCTGGGTGCCATGGACAACCGGTTCGACGTCTGCATCGTGGACACCAATCCGAATCCGGACATACGGGTGATCGCTGCGCTGGTCTCGGCAGACTTCGTGCTCTCCCCGATTCAGCTCAACATGGAAGCCATGAGCGGTGTGTCCGCGCTGCTCAACCACGAGCGCGTGGGGGTGCGCAAGATCAAGGCGGTGCTCAACCCCAAGCTGCACCTGATCGGTCTGCTGCCGATGATGGTCGAGGTCACGCCGTTCCAGAAATCCAACTTCATGCAGCTGGTCCAGCAATACCACCCGCTGCTGATCCGCTGCGGCCCCGGGCCGGGCGACTTCGCGTCCATCCCGCGCCGCTCTGCGGTGGCCGAAGCGCAGGCTGACGGGCTGGTGCTGTGGGAGATGAAAAAGACCGCTGCCCGCGACGCCTGGCAGGCCATTGAACCGGGGCTCAAGGTCATCGCAGACATCGTGGCGCCAGCTGTATCGAGTGCGACAAAGGAAGCTGGAGGCCAGCATGGCGCTGTCGCTTGACGGGCTGGACCTGCTGGCGCCGGGCGGCCTCCCGGAAAACGGGACACCGCTGCGCCTGCCCATCGCCTCCATCGACGAAGACCCGGACCAGCCCCGGCAGGAGTTCGATGGTGAATCCTTGGCAGAGCTGGCCGCCACGATTCGGGATCGTGGTGTTCGGCAACCGGTGTCCGTTCGCACGCATCCCCGCGAGCCCGGCCGCTGGATGCTGAATTTCGGCGCCCGTCGCCTAAGGGCATCCAAACTGGCCGGGTTGTCTGAGATACCAGCCTTCGTAGACCAGACTGCCATCAGCACCGACCAGTTCATCGAGAACGAGCAGCGCAAAGGCCTGACTCCGCTGGAGATTGCGCTGTTCGTGCAGCGGTCACTGAATAGGGGAGACACGCAGGCCGAGATCGCGCGGGCGATTGGGAAGAGCCGGCAGTACGTGACTATGGCGACGGCGCTGATCGATGCGCCCGACTGGTTGTTGTCGGCCTACCGGGAAGGTCGATGCCGTGGCCTCAACGAGCTCCACGAGTTGCGCAAGCTGGCCGCAGAGCACCCGCAGTACGTGGAAGCCTGGACATCCGACCGCAGTGCCATCACCCGGGATCGTGTGTTGGCGCTGCGCGCTGACCTGGCAGAGGGCTCGGGTAGTGTGCGGCGCGGCACATCGGCATTGCTCCAGTCGGTAGTCAACGGCATGAACGAGGTTGAGAAGGGCAGGGATGCAGCGCAAGCACCGCCAGTACCATCGACGCCAAAGACTTCCGACCAACGTCCGCGAGCGATGGCGAAGAGTTTGTGCTTGATGGCCAGGCTCGACGGCTCAGAGGTCATCGTGAACACGCAATTGGCTCCGTCTCAGGCGGGTCATGTTTTCGTGACGCCCGTCGGTGGTGGTCGCGCCGAGTCTGTCGACGCGGAGCGGCTGACGCTCTCTGGGCTTATTTCAGAAGGCGGTTGTCAATCAGATTGACAACGTTGCGAACTCGCTGGCAACGCCAGCCCAGACCTCGTTTCCGGCTCGGTGTCTGGCGTGAGCTTGAGCTCGTACCGATCGTTGATCCGGTACAACGTGCGCGTGCTCCCGCCGGCCAGCGGCTCGTCCAAGACATCAAAGAACTCAGCCGCCAACAATACGCCCTTGAGGTTTCGGTGACCGTAGCGCTTCTGTAACGCATCTAGTTCGTCCGGAGCCTCGCGTTTGATCAGATTTAGTGCTGTGGTCAGGTAAGCCCAGCCATCTGCGCGCGCGGCACGGAGGGCAATCTCGCCCAGCATCGCGACCAGGCTGCTGCCTTGCAAGAACGACAACGTCATCTGGCGCTGCCCTTCTGGGGATGTCCAGAATTCAGCGACCTGCTTTCTGCCTTCATCCGTCGCGCGCACCCAGCCCCTGAGCCGATCCATCACGCGGAAGGTCTCATGCATTTGGTCCTCCAGGTAGGCGAGCGCAGCTTCGGAATCTCCATCCACAGCGGAATACCAGCGCGGCAGAAAGTGGTGAATCAGTTCGTTGCGTGCATCGACCAACGAGCGCATTTCCTTGTCATGCTGATCAATGAACTGCGCGTCGGTTTCGACGGTGAACCTGAATCCGAACCAGGGCTCGTCGATCTCGTCTGGAGTCTCGCGCTCTTGCTGAGGTTGAAGCACTTTGGACATCATCATGCCGGCCAACTCGCCCATGGTCTTCTTGTCCACTGCTGCTCGTTGCTCATCCATGCGTGTAGCCAGCTGACTGGCTGGGCCGTGCAGCGAAGAGTGCACATTCAGGTGCTTCAGCATGGTCTCGACCAGCTGAAAATTCACGACGTTGCGGCCGATGCGGCGCATCACCTCGTCCGTTGCCGGGGTTCTCACAAAGTTGCGGGGTTGGTTTTCTTCGTTCAATTTGCTTCTCTCCCATGGGCCATGGCCGTGTGACCGCTGCCTCATCCTCGCCCGTTGTCAATCAGATTGACAACTTGGCCGCTGAGGCGCTGCACGCGCCAGGCTGGATTTTCGACTGAAACCAGCGCCTCGTATATGCCAATCCTCGACGACCATGAAGTCATTGGTGAGTGCAGGATAGGCGCGGTGGCGCCGGTTGTCTGACACGCTCACCCATCGGTGATTCGTTGTCAGGAGACTCGGTATGGAAACCTCGTCGCGCGACCGCATCAGCGTCGATTTGCACGGCCTGAAGGCCATGCTCTTGGAGCGATCACAGGCTCTTGCCGTGTCGCCTTCAGAACTGGTGCGCACGGTGTTGGTGAAAGAGTTGGGCGACCCGGCTGGTAATGAGAACCGGCTTCCCCGCAAACGTCTGGTGCGGCCGACTGGCACCCGCACGCGCCTTTGCCTGCGCATGCACATGGACGATGCGGCGGCAACGCTGGAAGCAGCGCGCAGGGCGGGCATGAGCCCTGGGGACTACGTGGCGGGTCTGGTGGCGGGCATTCCCGCGATCCTGAGGGGTGGAGGGCAAGCAGACCATGTCGTTGCCCTCACGGCCTCCAATGCCGAACTCTCGACCCTCAGCCGGAACATCTACCACCTGACTTCTTTGCTTCGTCAAGCGGAGGTGGGCCCGGCGCTGTTCTACCGCGACATGTTGGACAAACTGTCCGGCGACGTGCGACGGCATCTTGTCCTGGCATCGGGTGTCCTGGCCGACCTTCGTCCCCGTCACCAACAGCCAAGCCAGGGCAGACCGTGACCTGAAAGGAGCTTCCCATGACCCAAGCACCCAACATCGATGGCGTCCTTATCCAGTGGGGAGACCGCCTTTTCTACCCGGGGAACCGGGTGGTGAAGGTCAAGCCACAGCCACGGCTGGACGCGAATTCCGCGCGCCAACGAGCGGCGGCCATCCGCGAGCGGATCGAAGCCACCGTGGTGCGGCGAGCGCCCCAGGTGATGGTCAAGGTCACCGGGGGAGGGCGGGGCATGCAGGCCATTGCCGCCCACTTCCGCTACATCAGCAAGAACGGCCGTCTCGACATCGAAGATGAACGGGGCGAAACGATGCGGGGCAGGGAAGCGGTGCACGCGGTGGGGGAGGACTGGCGTTTTGGCGGCAGCCAGATCGAAGAGGTTGGTTCTCGGCGTGAAGCGTTCAACATCATGCTGTCCATGCCGCGCGGCACCGATCCATTGATCGTGCAACGGGCGGCGCGCGAGTTTGCGCAAACCGAGCTTGCCGATCACAAGTACGTGATGGTGTTGCACGACCACCAGGCCAACCCGCATGTGCACATCAGCGTTCGAGCCGAGTCCAAACTCGGGCTGCGGCTCAATCCCCGCAAGGCAGATCTGCACCGCTGGCGCGAGACCTTTGCCGAGAAACTGCGCGGCTATGGCATTGAGGC
>JBDTQZ010000074.1:0-7077 GCA_039931935.1 Burkholderiaceae bacterium
GCGAGACGGCGGTCCTGATATTTTTCGATCAGCGCGAGCGCCGCTTCGCGCGTATCGGCCACTCCGCCCACGATATCGACGATCGTCGAGTCACCCGACTCAATCGTGACTTGCTGTCGAATCGCCGCAATCGGATCGAGCACCGATCCGGCCGAACCCGACAGCGCGCCGCGGCTCACGAGTGCGCGTGGCGTCGCCAGCGTGCCGCCGCGTCCGATAAATTGCACGCGGTCGGTTTCGAAGGAGGGCGCCCCTGCGTTGCCGTGCACCGTCATCAACTGCAACGATATCGGCGTGTGCTCGTCGCGCGAGCGCGGCCGGCGTGTGCACAAAATGGCAGCACGACCTGCAATGATCTCTGTCTGCACAAACAGGTTGCTGAACGCGGAATGCAGTGCGTCGGCTGCGGGCGGCGCCAGTACCATTTCGGCATAGCTCGTGATTTCTATCGTGCGGCGCGAGCGGCTGCGGTTGGTAATGCGCACGCGACGCAGCTCGATATCGTCCTCGGGCGAAACGACGATTTCTGTGTGCGTCTCGATATCGAGATCGCGCCGGCGAAACTCGGCGCGGCCTTCGGAGAAGATCGCTTCGTAGTGTTCAGTGGGACGTAACGTGGGGTGGTGCGCAACCGACCAGAACTCACCGCTCGCAACATCGCGCAGGTAGCAGAACATTCCCCAGTTGTCGCATGTCGTGTCCTCGCGCCAGCGCGTAATCGCGAAGTCTTTCCAGCGGCTGCTGCCGCCCCCCGCGTTGCTGACCATGACGTGGTAGCGGCCGTTGGACAGCAGATGCACTTCGGGCACGGGCGTATTCGGCGTGGCCAACACGCGAATCGGCGGCTCGGCGCTCGCTTGGCTGACGGCGAGGTCGGGTGCGATCGTCGCCGTCGCATAGAACGGCGTCGCCCGCGGTACGCGTTCCTGAAGCAGCAGCAGCGTTGCCTTAAACAGCGGGTCCGATTCGAAGCGCTTTTGCATCGGCCTGTTCAGCAGTGCGTGCGAAAACGCGAGCAGGCTCATTCCATGGTGATGCGCCATGAAAGATTGGACGATGCTGCTCGACTCGCCCCGCCGCTGACGTGATGGCGTGTAATCGATCGCTTCGAACATCCCGAAGCGCGCATACAAGCCTTCGTCGGCCAGCCTTAGCAGGTTCGCGCATGCCGCGGTCGGCGCCACCATCAGCGCCAGCGCGGAGGCGTACGGAGCGATCACCAGATCGTCGGCGAGCCCGCGCTTCAGCCCGAGCCCCGGCACGCCAAAGGCGCGATACTGATAATTGTCGTGAGCATCGACGGTGTTGTAACCGCACTCCGACACGCCCCACGGCACGCTGCGCTGGCGTCCGTAATCAATCTGTCGCTCGACGGCTGCAATGTACGTTTGATCCAGCAACGTGCTCTCGTACGTGGGCATGACGAGCAGCGGCATCAGGTACTCGAACATGGAGCCGCTCCATGAAAGCAGCACCGGCTCACCGCCGACTGAAGTCAGCAGGCGCCCGAGTGCGAACCAGCTTTCCTGCGGCAGCTTGCCCTGCGCGATCGCAACGAAACTTGCCAGCCGCGCCTCGGATGCAAGCAGGTCGTAATGGCTCGCATCGGTGCGCGCATCGCCAACGTTGTAGCCGATCACGAACTGGCGGCGCACCTTGTCGAACAGGAAGCTGTAGTCGACCTGCGCCAGCGAACCGGCCTGCTCGATCAGATCGTCGATCGCGGCAACTCTTTCGCGAGCGCGCGCTGCGCCCTGCGCGGGCAGCGAATTCGATTGGGGCAGCGCCGCGTCGCTCGTTTCGCGCATCGCCGCCAACGTGCGCAGTGTGATAGCGCCTGAGCCTTCAGCGACGAGTGCAACGCTGCTGGTTTCGCCGTTCGGTGGTGCGAGCCATGGCGCAAGGAAGACCAATTCGTCGCGCAAGCCTGAGCACTGCCGCGCGAGGGCCTCTGCCCAGCCATCAATTTCCATCAGGTGCTGATCGGCAACATCCGGCACCTCGGGCCCAGCGAACACCGGCGGCGTAGGTAACGCAACCGGTTGCGCAAGGTAATGCTCTGCAATCTCGGCCGCGCGAGAGGCGAGTCGATTGATGCGACTCCATACAGAGTCGAGCGAGCTGTCACGCTCCGCCACCGCGCGCTCGAGCTCGGCAAGGAAGCGGACGACTACCCGTGGTAGCTGCTTGCCGATCGATTCGCGCAGGACATCGAATGTATCGCTGATGCCTTCGAGCCAGCGCGGGTGCACGATCGGCTGATCGGCAAGCGCGGCAAGTCCGACGCGTAGCGTCAGCAGACTCCCCACAAGGTTGCCGCTGTCGACGGTTGAAATGTATCTGGGTGTCAGCGGCGCGAGCGTGCGCGTGTCGTACCAGTTGAAGAAATGGCCGCGATGACGCTCCAGCGACTGCATCGCGCGCAACGCGTTCGTCGTGCGCCCGACGAACTGCCCACCCGTTTGATAGCCCAAGTCGTGCGCCGTCAAATCGGCCAGCAGAGCAAGCCCCATGTTGGTCGGCGACGTGCGATGCGCTATGACGACGCCGCTTTTCTGCTGCACATTGTCGGGTGGCAGCCAGTTTTCTTCCGCATTGACGTAAGTCTCGAAAAAGCCCCACGTCTTGCGTGCCAGCCGGCGCAGAAACTGTATCTGAACGGCCGACAGATCGTCGCTGCGCGGGGGGAGCGGGCGGCTGACCCACCACGCCAGCGCCGGCGACACCAGCCACAGCAACAAAATTGGCGCGGCAATCTTCAACGCCGACGCGTTCATTGCCGGCATTACCGTCCACGTCAACACGGCGATCGCTGGCGCGATCCACATCGTTCGATAGACCGCGGCCAAGTCGCCGCTGTGACTGTCTTCGAGTTGGCGTTCGACGATGCTCGAAGGCTCCCATTCGAGCAGACGCCGGTGAGAGATCAGCGTGCGCCAAAGCGTGCGCACGATTGCATCGACAGAATAAAACGCTTCGTAAGGCAGCCATGCAAGCGCAAGGAGCGATTGCGCAAACTGCACTTGCGCGGTGCGCGCCACGGCCACAAGGTGTTGTTCGATAGGCGCCTCGTTGGGCTTGCGCAGCAGGTCGGTCAGCGCAGTGGCGACCGCAGGCAATAAAAGCACCGCGAAGACCACTGCGGTCCATAGCCACGGATGCGGCAGCGCGGCCCAGCCAACGAGCAACATCACTAGCAATGACGCCGACACAAGACTGCGCCGCAAGTTGTCGAAGATCTTCCACTGCGACAACCACGAAAGCGGGTTGGGCACGCGACGCCCGTCAGGCATCGGTACGCGCCGGCGCAGCCAGCCGACCAGTTGCCAGTCGCCACGGATCCAGCGATGTCGGCGCGCCACATCCGCGCCGTAACGCGACGGAAATTGTTCGTAAAGCTCAACGTCGCTCAGCAGGCCCGAGCGCGCCAGACAACCTTCAAGCAGGTCGTGACTCAGGATGCGGTTGTCAGGAAATCGATCGGCAAGCGCACTTTCGAACGCATCGACGTCGTAAATGCCCTTGCCGATAAACGAGCCTTCACCAAACGCGTCCTGATATACGTCCGATACCGTGCGCGTGTACGGGTCGAGCCCGGGCTCCCCGCTGTAGAGCCGCGCATACGGTGAGCGGCGCGTCCCCGGCAGGCTGACGGCAATGCGCGGCTGCAGAATTCCGCAGCCGGTTGTGACGACATGCCGGGGCGCGACCGGTCTGAGGCGGTTCGCATGCGCCGGATCCGCATGTGCCGGGAAGCGCGGCCGATCGAACTGTGGCCAGTTGAGCGGATGTGCCATTGCGCCGACGAGCTGGCGCGCGCTATCCCGTGGCAACTGTGTATCGGTGTCGAGCGTTATGACGTACTTCACCTGCGACAACGGTTCAATGTTGCCGACGGTCAAAGAAAATGCATCGCCCGGATGACCGCGCAGCAGTGCATTCAAGTCGCCAAGCTTGCCTCGCTTGCGCTCACGGCCCATCCAGACGCGCTGCTGCGGATTCCAGCGCCGTGGGCGATGCAGCAGATAGAAAATATCGCCTGGTGATTCCTTCTCGGCACCGTACGTACGGTTCAGCGCATCGATACCATCGCGCGCCCGCTGCAGCAGCGCTGCGTCGGTGGGTAACGATTCTTGGTCCGCATCGGGAAAATCGGTGAGCAGCGCGAAGTGCAGATTCACATCGCGATTGGCGAGAAAGCGCACCTCGAGCGCTTCGATCAGGGTTTCCACGCTCGAGACATCGGTCAGCAGAGTCGGAACCGCCACCAAAGAGCGCGCTTGCGGTGCGATGCCTTCGCTGTAATCCATCCGCGGTAATGACCGCGGCTTCACCACCAACGTAACGAGCCAATTGACGATCGATACCGCGAGTTGACTGGTCGTCAGCAACAACAACAGGAGGACTAACGCATGCAGTGCGATCGATCCAGGGTCGCTCGGTTCGGCGAACTGCGGATAGCCGCGCGTTATGAGGTCGGCGGTCAATGCGACGGTGATCGCAACAATCGCTCCAAGATAGATTGGAAGTGGGTATCGACGGCCGAAGGTGAGCAGCGCGTAGTGCGCAGAACGCTTGACTGCTACTGCGCTCTCCAGCGCTGGCAAACCCTCGTCGACGAGGTAGAAACCGACATGCGCAGTGCGCGAATCGGTGGGATCCAGGCGCGTTTGTGCGAGTTCGATTGCCTTGGCGGCCACTTCGGACTCTGACCAAGTGCTGCGCCGTGCAATCTGTTCGGTCGCGTGGCGGTAGCTATCGCGCGTTGCGAATTCCATTGACGCATGGACGCCGGCGGGGTCGTTGCACAATATCTTTTCGACGGCGCTCATCTGTTCGACGAACTCGCGCCAGTCGATCGCGCTCAATAACCGCAGGCTGCCGATGCTGTTGCTAATCGACACCTGGTGCGAAGCCTGCAGCTGGGCTTCCAGGTGCACTAGCTGATCGATCGTCAGGTGCGATTCCGCCAGCTGCTGCTCGATCCACGTCAGCGCCAGCGCCAACGCCAGGCTTTGACCTTGCAGCCGGCGCGTCAGCTCCGCCACGAAGGCACTCTCGAGAGGCGGCGATGAGCGTGCCATGTCGGCGATCACCAGAATCAGGCTCTTGGGATCGCTCTCCGCCATCTCCATCATCTGGTCGGCCCAGACGTTCGCCAGATCCCGATCGGCTCGTGCCGTCGCCATGCGCACGCCGACTCGGCGCAGATTCTCGATCAGCGCCAGCCGCAGCATGATCGGAATCGCCCACAGCTCGCCAAGATTCAGTGCGGTCACCGTCTGATAAGCAGCGACGAATCGGCTCAGGCGCTGCGCGTCCACCAGCCCATCGCCGTGCGAGATCGTTTCCAAGGCAATGTCGTAGACCCGAGGCAGCCCGGCGGATGGCCCGCTGGCGAGGCGCGGAAGCTCGCGGCTGTAGCCGCGCGGCAGATGTCGCTTCGCAGTCGCGACCTGCTCTTCGATCAAATGAAAGTTATCGATCAGCCATTCGCCGGCGGGCGTGATGCGCTGATGCACCGACAGAGACTCGGTGAGCAGATTGCACACTTCGACTAGCTTGTTCTCGTTGTCAGCCAGCCGGGCAAGCAGCGGGTCGCGTGTGCGCCGCGAACTTATCTTGTGCGTGGCCGCGAGCGTCTTGCCGTACTGCTCCATCTGATCGGCGCTAAAAAGCTCCAATCGCAATGGCGCTTCTTCGACGGACGACGCAAGCGATAAGGCGCTGGTAGAAAAACGCGTCTTAAATTGGGTCAGGTGCCCGAGGATGGAACTACTGCTCGCCCTCAATTAAGACGTCCAACACGTTGATGTGCGAAGAGGCAGGATACCAAGTTGCTAGTGTCTGCTTCGAGGCGCCGGGTTGCAATTGACGCTGCACTATCCTAAGTGGTACGAGTTAGCAGGATCGAGATGCCAACGCCCCAATCGGATGCTTTTGTTTTTTTCGGCGCCACCGGCGATCTGGCCTACAAGAAAATCTTTCCGGCTCTGCAGGCGATGATCCGGCACGGCGAGCTCGATATGCCGATTATCGGCATCGCTCGCGCCGGATGGTCCCTCGACAAGCTGCGCGCGCGCGCACGCGAGTCGCTGCTGAATAATGGCGGCGTCGATGAGGCTGCATTCGCCAAGCTGTCCGCACAGCTTCGTTTTGTCGATGGCGACTATACGGAGCCGGGCACCTATGTGCGTCTGCGGCAGGCGCTCGGAGACGCCAGCCGACCCCTGCATTATTTAGCGATCCCTCCCAGCATGTTCGGCACCGTCGTTCAGGGGTTGGCGCACGCGAGATGCGCAACCGATGCCCGCGTCATCGTCGAGAAGCCGTTCGGACGCGATCTCGCTTCCGCGAAGACTTTGAATCGCACATTGCACGAAGTGTTTCCGGAACCTTCGGTGTTTCGTATCGATCATTACCTCGGCAAAGAGGCGGTCCAGAATCTTTTGTACTTTCGCTTTGCGAACTCGTTTCTGGAACCGATCTGGAATCGCAATTACATCGACAACGTGCAGATCACAATGGCTGAGACCTTCGGCGTGGAAGGGCGCGGCAGTTTTTACGAGGAAGTCGGTGCAGTGCGCGATGTCGTCCAGAACCATTTACTGCAGGTGATTGCATTGCTGGCGATGGACGCGCCGGTCGGACGCGACCCGGAATCGATGCGCTCGGAAAAGCTGCGCTTGTTTCGGGCGATGAGGCCGCTCGATCCGAAGCAAGTCGTGCGCGGACAATTTCGTGGTTACCGTGACGAGCCGGGCGTTGTGTCCGATTCACAAGTCGAGACATTCACGGCGTTGAAGTTGCGCATTGATACGTGGCGCTGGGCCGGCGTCCCGTTCTACATCCGCGCGGGCAAGCGCCTGCCGATCACCGCCACCGAAGTCAAAGTCGATCTGAAGCTTCCGCCGCTGGCGATCTTCGACCGAACTGATCCCACGCAATCCAACTACTTTCGCTTCCGGCTCAGCCCCGAAGTGGTGATCTCGATTGGCGCGCGAGTCAAGTGTCCGGGCGATGAAAGGCGGGCTGCCGAAGGTCGACGAGGAGGTCGCCCTCGTCCAGAGCGAGTGG
>JBDTQZ010000075.1:0-7062 GCA_039931935.1 Burkholderiaceae bacterium
CGGTGCCCGCATCACGGGCTCGCTGCACATGACGATTCAAACCGCGGTGCTGATCGAAACGCTGCAGGCGCTCGGCGCCACGGTTCGCTGGGCAAGCTGCAATATTTTCTCGACGCAGGACCATGCAGCAGCCGCGATCGCGGCCAGCGGGACCGCTGTGTTCGCGGTCAAGGGCGAGTCACTGTCCGATTATTGGGATTACACACATCGGATCTTCGAGTGGCCCGATGGCGCTTTCAGCAACATGATCCTGGACGACGGCGGCGACGCTACCCTGCTGCTTCATCTGGGCAGCAAGGCCGAGAAGGACACAGGGGTAATTTCTCACCCTGGCAGCGAAGAAGAAGAGTTTTTGTTCGCCTCGATCAAGGCAAAGTTGGCCCGCGATGCAACCTGGTATTCGACGCGGCTGGCGAAGATCAAGGGCGTTACCGAAGAGACCACGACCGGTGTCAAACGCCTGTATCAGATGGCCAAGGAAGGCAAGCTCGCTTTTCCTGCGATCAACGTCAACGACTCGGTCACCAAGAGCAAGTTCGACAACCTGTATGGCTGCCGTGAATCGCTGGTCGACGGCATTAAGCGCGCCACCGACGTGATGATCGCCGGTAAAGTCGCAGTGGTCGCCGGTTATGGCGATGTCGGAAAAGGCTCGGCGCAAGCGCTGCGCGCATTGTCGGCGCAGGTGTGGGTGACTGAAATCGACCCGATCTGTGCGCTGCAGGCCGCGATGGAAGGCTTTCGGGTAGTCACGATGGACTACGCCGCCGACAAGGCCGACATTTTTGTCACCGCGACCGGCAACTTTCATGTGATCACGCATGACCACATGGCAAAGATGAAGGACCAGGCGATTGTCTGCAATATCGGCCATTTTGATAACGAAATCGATATTGCCGGCGTCAAGCAATACGCATGGGAAAACATCAAGCCGCAGGTCGATCACATCATCTTCCCCGATGGCAAGCGGATCATCCTGCTGGCCGAAGGCCGCCTGGTGAATCTAGGCTGCGGGACCGGTCATCCAAGCTACGTGATGTCGAGCTCGTTCGCCAATCAGGTGATCGCGCAGATCGAGCTGTTTACCAACACCGATAAGTATCCGGTGGGTGTCTACGTGCTGCCGAAGCATCTCGACGAGAAAGTGGCGCGGTTGCAGTTGAAGAAACTCAATGCGCAGTTGAGCGAGCTCACGGACGCGCAAGCGCGTTACATCAGCGTCGCGAAAGACGGTCCGTACAAGCCGGATCACTACCGCTACTAACGCTCGCTGGAGGTTGCTGATGCGACTACTGTTGGTTTGGATCCTGAACGCAATCGCGCTTCTGGCGGTCGCCTACCTGTTCCCCGGCGTACAGATTCAGGACTGGAAGGCGGCGGCCGTCGCAGCGTTGGTGCTCGGGCTCGTCAACGCGCTCATCAAACCAATCCTCGTGATTTTGACGCTACCAGTGACGATCGTGACGCTCGGCTTGTTCCTGCTGGTCATCAACGCGCTGCTGTTCTGGGCGGTTGCGACGCTGCTGCCGGGCTTTAACGTCGGCGGCTTCGGATCCGCATTTGTCGGCGCGCTTTTGTACAGCGTCATCTCCTGGCTGTTGTCGATGCTGATTCCGGATCGGAAGTAAAACAGCTTGGAAAACATCAGCTTCGAGTTCTTTCCGCCGCGAACGCCCGAAGGAGCGACCAAACTTCGCAACGCTCGCGCCCAGCTCGCGCGATTGAAGCCAGAGTATTTCTCGGTGACGTTCGGCGCGGGCGGTTCAACTCGCGAGGGCACCTTGAACACCGTGATGGAAATCCACCGTGAGGGATTGTCTGTCGCGCCGCACATCTCGTGCATTGGTACGTCACGCGAATCGGTTCGGGCGTTGCTCGAAGGCTATCGCGGTCACGGCATTCACCGCCTGGTTGCATTACGCGGCGACGTGCCATCGGGCGCAGCGGGGGGTGCGGGGGACTTTCGGTATGCCAACGAGCTGGTTGAATTCATTCGTGCAGAGTCAGGCGATTGGTTCGAGATCGAAGTCGCGGCGTATCCCGAATATCACCCGCAATCGCGGTCGCCCGCTGACGATCTGCAAAGCTTCGTGCGCAAGGTCAATGCGGGGGCAGACGCGGCGATCACACAGTACTTTTACAACTTCGATGCCTACGCCAGATTCGTCGATGACGTACGCGCATTGGGCTGCACAGTGCCAATCGTGGCGGGCATCATGCCCATCGTCAGCTTCACGCAGCTCGCGCGCTTCTCCGATGCGTGCGGCGCCGAGATTCCGCGCTGGGTCAGACGGCGGCTCGAAAGCTTCGGCGACGACAGGGTGTCGATTCGTGAATTCGGCCTGGATGTCGTGACCGGCCTATGCGAGCGCCTGCTCGCCGCCGGCGCACCCGGCCTTCACTTTTACACGCTGAACCAGGCCGACGCTACCGTCGAATTGTGCGAGCGCCTGCGCTAGCTGCAGGTCCCTGGACGCTGCGATCGGGCGGCGTGGCGGTGTCAGCCACAACTCGCTTAACCATCGAGCCGCCTGCCGTGCAGCGTTCTTGACCGCGTTTGACAGATTCTGCGGCTCAACGAGCTGAACGCGTGCGGGCGTCAACGCTTCGATCACTGCCAGTCCGTGACCGCCAAGCGCGACTTCTTCACCGCTGGCCAGAAATTCGTCGTTCAGATCGCCTTCTTCGGTCAACCAGACCCGCCCGGACAAGACTCGCACGCGCTCGCCGCGTACAGACGAGAACGGCACCAAGGTGCCACCGGGCAGGTCAAGAGTTTTGAAGACTGTCGTTTGGTGCTCCATGTTCACTCCTATGCGCTTTTCGCATGATGTTCATTGCGATGCGATGCATTACATGCTCCTGCCGTCTCGGTGACAAACGAAATAATCGCAGTTGATGCATGCGTTACACGCATGTATCGTGCCAATATGAAATCGCCACGTCCGGTCACTTCCGTCAGACGAGAACGCACGATTGGCTTAGGCGCTTTGCGCGGGTTTGAAGCGTCGGCGCGTCGGATGTCGTTCACGCTGGCCGCTACCGAGCTGAACCTGACCCAGTCTTCGGTCAGCCGTCAGGTCGCAGAACTCGAGCGCCAGGTCGGCACGGCACTATTTGCACGGCAAACGCGATCCCTGGCGCTAACGGCGGCCGGACATCGGCTCTTTCAGGCTGCACAACAAGCGCTCAAACAGATCGACCGTGCCGTCGAAGACATCCGTGGGCCACGCAATGCCGCGCGCGTGACGATCACGACCTATGCTTCATTCGCGTCGCTTTGGCTGGTGCCGCGTCTGGCGATGTTTCAGCGCGAACATCCTCAGATTGAGCTGCGCATCGACGCCAGCGATCGTTTTATCGATATCGATGCCGAGGGTGTCGATGTGGCAATCCGCTGGACGCGTTCAACTTCGTTGCCGAGCGCGGCGGTGCCGCTGCACCACGAAGAGGTCTTGCCTGCGTTGTCCCCGCTGCTGCTCGAGCGCAGTGGGATCGTATTGAAAAGACCGCAGGACCTGTTTCAATTGCCACTGTTGGAACTTGACGAGTCGATGCCGACGTCCGCATCCAGCGCCTGGCCGGTTTGGTTTCAGTTTGCCGGTGTGCGCTCGGCTCCACCCGCACCGCGCCTGATGTTCACCTTCGTCGATCAATCGGTACAGGCCGCCGTGCGCGGACAGGGAGTAGTGCTTACACGCACGCCATTTGTCGACGAGCTGGTGGCGAGCGGCGACCTAATAGCACCGTTTCCCAAACTGAGGATGCAAACCGGCTACCAGTACGCGCTAATCGCGAATGCAAACACGCGCGACACAGCCCACGTTGCGGCGTTCTGCGACTGGATTCGCGCAGAATTCGCGCATGGGCCGCTGCGGCAGACGTGACGTGCTGTGCTAATAGACCGCGGTGTCGGTGATTACGACGTCCATTTTCACATCGTGCGGCTGAGGATCGATTGTCTGCAGCCGTGCGGCGTCGAATGCGATGCCCACCACGAGCGGAAACGGAATCAGCGACACCAGGGTGCGGTCGTAGTAGCCACCGCCGTAACCGAGACGGAAGCGCTTGGCGTCAAAGCCGAGGCACGGAATTATCAAACACTCAGGCTGCACCGCACGGCCCTGCGCAGGCACCGGTATGCCGAAGTCGCCGGCGCGCATTGGCGAGTCTGTCGTCCACGTGTGAAACGCAAGTACTTTGCCGTCGATGACGGGGAGCGCTGCGACACGACTCGGATCCAGTGCCAGCCATGCGGCCATGACCTCGCGCAGATCGGGCTCACCGCGAATCGGAAAGTAAAACCCCACCGTGTGGACGCCCGCCTGATGCAGCCAGTCGGCCACGCGACGTCGCAAAGCCGTTTCAAGTTGTTCCCGGTCAACGAGTGCTGCGCGCGTCTCGATCAGGTGTGCACGCTGCAACTTCTTGTGGGCTCGACTATCCAACCGGCGCCCCAAGCCACGAATAAACGCTGCGCATTAGTCGCAATTACCGGCTTCGCATGCGCACCGCATGATCTAATTCGCGTCCGATGAGAGTTCGACTTGCAGTCTATACGCTGGCAGCAGTTTCTCTTGTACCAACGGGTGCAATGGCCGCACCCGCGCGTGCGCCAACGGCGGCGACAAGCGACCTGTCCGCCTCTGACCAGGCGTTTCTAAACGCGCGCGATGCGGTTCGCGTCGGCGATCGCGAGCGCCTCGCGCAGGCGGCTACGCGCCTTGCCGATCATCCCTTGGCCGCATACATCGAATACTGGCAGCTGCTCGGACAGCTCCGCAGCGCTGAACCGAAGGCGGCGTCCGACGTGGCACAGTTCATGAGCCGTCATGCAGGTACCTACATTGCCGATCGGCTGCGTTTCGATGTGGCCGTCGCCCTGGCGAACCGTAGCGACTTTCCCGGGTTCGAACGTGAGGCAGCGCAGCTTGCATGGTGGACCGATGACGCGCAATTCCGCTGCTATTCGGTGTTATCAAAGTACCGGCGCGCCGCCGCCAAACAAGCCGACACCTTTGCGCGCGAAGCGCGGCAGCTGCTCGCAAACACGCCCAACGCGGCCGGTGATGGATGCATGGCGCTCACCGAGGCGCTGCTGACGGACAACCGCATCTCGGTGTGGGAACGCGTGCGAGCCCTGGTCGAGCAGAATCAACTCGATGTTGCCAAGCGCATTGGAACGCGTGCACTCGATGCGAACGCGCGGCCCGTCGATCAGAAACTGTTGACGCAGGCGATCGATCGGCCCGCGGCATTCTTGACCGCGCACGAGCGGCGGCTGACCGAGATACAGCGTGAGCTTGCGATGGTGGCCGTGGTTCGGCTCGCGCGCGACAACCCGCAGGACGCTGCCGAATACGCGGGCGCTTTGAACCTGTTGCTGACGCCCGAGCAGCGCGGCATCGTCTGGGGCCGCATTGGTCACATGGCGGCGCTGCGGTTAATGCCCGAAGCTAACGATTGGTATCGGCGAGGCGGCGAACACGTCGGTATCGGCCCCGATGCGGCCCGAGTCGACGAAGTGCTCGAGTGGCAGGTTCGCAGTGCGCTGCGCGCGAACGATTGGAAAACAGTAAAGGCGGTGATCGAGCGGATGCCCACCGCACTGCGCGACGATCCGACGTGGATTTACTGGAACGGCCGTGCGCTGCGCCAAGCGGGGCTCACCGTACAGGCACAGGAGCAGTTCGCGCGCATCGCGCCACAGTTTCACTTTTACGGGCAGCTGGCGGCCGAAGAGCTCGCGCAACCGATCACGCTGCCGCCCCGCGCCGAAGCGCCGACTGCGGAAGAGATTGCACCGTTCGAATCGAACGCCGGCTTTGTGCGCGCGTTCAAGTTTTATCAGCTGGGAATGCGGCTCGAGGGGAATCGAGAATGGAACTGGCAGATGCGCGGACTCAGCGATCGTCAGTTGCTGGCTGCGGCCGAATTTGCGCGCAAGCGCGGCGTGCTCGATCGGATGATCAGTACCTCGGATCGCACCAAGACTGAGTTCGACTTTACTCAGCGGTTTCCGGCGCCGTTTCGCGAATCGCTGATTCAACATGCGGCGCCGCTCGGCCTCGACGAAAACTGGATCTACGGGCTGATTCGCCAGGAATCGCGTTTCATCACGGACGCACGCTCATCGGTCGGCGCCAGTGGATTGATGCAGTTGATGCCCGCGACTGCGCGCTACGTGGCGAAGCGTCTGAACGTTGCGAACTTCACACCCGCGCGCGTCCATGAGCTCGACATCAACCTGCAGCTGGGCACCGGCTATCTGAAAATGGTGCTCGACGATCTCGACGGATCGCCGATGCTGGCCACTGCCGCATACAACGCTGGGCCGGGCCGCCCGCGTGCATGGCGCGCAGCGCTGGTTAAGTCGGTCGAAGGCGCCGTGTTTGCGGAAACGATTCCGTTTAGCGAGACGCGCGATTACGTCAAGAAGGTGATGTCGAACAGCGTCTACTACGCCGCATTGTTCGACGACAAAGTTCCGTCGCTAAAAACGCGTCTGGGAACTATCGCTCCGAAAGCGGCAGGCAGCACCGAGCTACCTTAATCGATGAACCTGCGCGAATAGAATTCGCGGCATGCAACATTCCAACATTCTCGTTGTCGGCGGCGCTGGGTTCATCGGGCGCCATATCGTTGCTCGCCTGACCGCGCGCGGGCTGCGGGTCACAGTGCCCACGCGGCGGCGTGCAAGGGCGGGCCATTTGATCATGCTGCCAACGATCGATGTCGTCGAGTGCGACATACACGAGGATGCGGCTCTGAGCCGCTTGATCGGGGATAAGGACGCCGTGATCAATCTGATCGGCATCCTGCATGGCTCGCAGGGTTCGCCCTACGGGCGCGAATTTGCACAGGCGCATGTCGAGCTGCCGCAGCGCATTGTCGCTATGTGCCGCAAACACAACGTCCGCCGCTTGTTGCACATGAGTGCGATCGGAGCCGATTTGAACGGTCCGTCGATGTATCAACGCAGCAAGGGGGACGGCGATGCGGTGGTGCAGGGTTCCCAATTGGACTGGACGATCTTCCGGCCTTCGGTTGTGTTTGGGCCCG
>JBDTQZ010000076.1:0-7040 GCA_039931935.1 Burkholderiaceae bacterium
CGTGAGATCTCGCCTTCGATCGCCGCGATGGAAACGTTGACGCGGTTGCGTTCGATCGGCGTGACAGTGGTCTTGACGTCGACGCCGTACAAGCCGCGAGATAAATATTGACGGCGCAATTCCTGTTCGGCGCGCTCGAGCACCGAGCGATCGAAGATGCGACCTTCGGCGAGGCCGACGTCGCGCAGCGATTTGAGCACCTGGTCCTTTTCGAACTCGGTCACGCCGCTCAGATCAACCGCAGAGATCGCGGGCCGCTCATCGACGACAACGACCAGCACATCACCGTCGACTTCGAGCCTCACATCCTTGAACAGCCCGCTTGCGTAAAGCGCGCGAATGGCCTGTGTGCCGCGTTCGGGATCGAAACGATCGCCGACGCGAATCGGCAAATACGAAAACACGGTGCCCGGTTCGGTGCGCTGTACACCTTCCACGCGGATATCGCGCACCACAAATTCCTGCGCGGAGGCCGATAAGCACCACGTAGCGACGACGGCTGCCGCGATATGGCGCATGACGGGGCGCAACGCCGGCTGAAGGGATGCAGACATGCTGCGCCTAGATACAACGCGCCGATTCAACTGACTGTCCCCGTGCGAATTTATTGTCTGAAGAAATCAGGAAAGCAGCCGCAACACGTCGTTGTAAAGCGCCAGCACGGTGAGCAGTCCGAGTAACGCAACGCCGGCGCGCTGCCCCCACTCGACGACCCAATCTGCAGGCGGGCTGCCCTTAAAAATTTCGATCAGATAATACAGTAGGTGCCCGCCATCCAGCATCGGGATCGGTAACAGATTCAACACTGCGAGACTGATCGATACGAGAGCGAGAAAGCCCAGGAACGCTGCGAGGCCAATGCGAGCGGTTTGCCCCGCGTAATCCGCAATGGTGACCGGCCCGGACAGATTTCTCCACGATGCTTCTCCGGTCAGCATCTTGCCGAGCATTTTTAACGAGAACACCGCCGTGTCTGCTGTCTTCTCGACCGCACGCGGAATGCTTTCGATCGGCCCGTATTGCACCTTGATCGGCGGTAGCCTGTCGCTCAGCTCCGCGCCGATCCGTCCGAACGAGTTGCCTTTGTCGTCGGTGATACGTGCGGGAGTGACTTTGAGGCGGATCAATCGGTCTTCGCGCTCGACCCCGAGCTCCATCGTTTTTTCGGCCGACACGCGAATCGACGCGCGCAACTTGTCTGCCGTTGCAATCGGCTCGCCATTGACAGATAGGACGCGATCGCCGGTGCGCAGACCTGCCTGTAACGCCGGACTTCCCTCCGTGACCTGACCGATACGCGTCGGTCCGTGGTACAGGACGAAACCCAAGCGCCCGATCAAATCGCCGTCGAGATCTTCAGGCGTGATAGAGGCTGGCTGAATCGTCAGCTCGCGACGTCGCGCATCGCTGCCTTCGACTTCGATTTCGATCGGTTCGGTAGAAACGGCGCGCTGCAGCAGCAACCAGCGCAGCTCGTTCCACGAACGCACTGGATTGCCTGCCACGCCAACGACGGTATCCCCCGCAAGCAATCCAGCGCGCGCGGCCGCACTTGCCGGCGCCGGCGTTCCGACTACGGCGGCCGGCTCGAACACGCCGACAACGCTCAAGAACCAGTAGACCGCAACCGCGAGCAACAGATTCGCCACCGGCCCCGCGAGCACGATTGCAATCCGCTTTGAAACCGGCTGCCGATTAAACGCACGCGGCAGATCGGCGGCCGCGATCGGGAGGCACTCCGGATCGCCTTCATCGAGCATGCGCACGTAACCACCAAGGGGCAGTGCTGCCAAGACCCATTCGGTGCGGTCGGGACCGCGGACCCAACGTGCGAGCGGACGGCCGAAGCCGATCGAAAAGCGCAGCACCTTGACGCCCGATTTTTTGGCAACCCAGTAGTGCCCGTACTCATGAATCACGACCAGCACGCCGAGCGTGACCAGGAATGCGGCGATCGTCGTCAGTAGCGTCATTGAACTTTGTCCAAAACGAGCTCGCTCGATCGCGCGCGCGCTTCGCGGTCGATCTGCAATACATCGTCTACGGTGTTCGGTGGCGCTGGGTCGTACATTTCGAGCATCTGTTCGATCGTCGGTGCAATCGCAGTAAACGGCAACCGCTCTTCGAGAAACGCTTGGACTGCGATTTCATTGGCAGCGTTCAGCACAACGCTGGCGGCGCCGCCACGTCGCAGCGATGCGTACGCATAATCGAGACAGCGAAAGCGCCGCCGGTCCGGCACTTCGAACGTCAACGAGCCTACGCCGGCAAAGTCCAGCCGCCGAGCCCCACTTTCGACACGCTCGGGCCAGCCCAGCGCATACGCCAGTGGCGTTCGCATGTCCGGCGTTCCCATTTGCGCGAGCACGGATCCGTCTCTGAATTCGACCAATGAATGAATCACGCTCTGCGGATGGATCACGATGTCGATGCGATCAGCCGGTATGCCGAATAGCCAGCTCGCTTCGATCACTTCCAGCCCCTTGTTCATCAGCGTCGCGGAATCGACCGAAATCTTGCGCCCCATTACCCACTTCGGATGCGCACACGCTTCGTCGGGCGTGACGCCGTCGAGATCGTCGCGATTCAGGAACGGGCCCCCGGATGCTGTGAGCACCAGGCGCGCACCGCTTCGCTCGGATTCGCTGACCCCCGCCAAACACTGGTGAATCGCATTATGTTCGCTGTCGACCGGCAGTAGCACGCTACCGCCGCGGTGCACCGCTGCCATCAGCAGCGCACCGGCGCAAACGATCGCTTCCTTGTTGGCCAGCAACAAGCGCTTGCCCGCCTCGGCCGCCGCTAATGTCGATTCGAGCCCGGCGGCGCCGACAATCGCAGCGAGCACTGTGTCGCATTCGACCGCTTGTGCCACTTCGACCAGTGCAGCGCGTCCCGCGCGCGCACGCGCTTTCGCGCCACGCGAATGCAGCGCATCGCGCAGCGGCCGTTCCAGCGCCGTGTCTCCGATGACGGCAACGTCCGCCTCGACTCTCGCTGCAATGTCTGCCAGCTCGTTGACATTCGATTGCGCCGTCACCGCATGCACGCGAAATCGCTGAGGGTGGCGCGCAATCACGTCGAGTGCGCTCGCGCCGACCGAGCCGGTCGCACCCAGAACCGTGATGTTCCTCATCGAACCAGCCATTGGATAACCACCGCCGACGGTAACAGAGGCACCATCGCATCGACGCGATCCAGAACGCCGCCGTGCCCGGGCAGCAACTGGCCGCTGTCCTTCACGCCAGCCTGCCGCTTCAACAGACTTTCAAACAGATCGCCGGCAATGGATAACACCACCAGCAACGCGAGCAGGAACAGCGCAAATGCAGGACCGACCGACGCAAACAAGCCGTTCGAATAAATTCGCGGGTCGGGAACGAAGAGCCAGATCACAAGCGCGAGCAGCAAAACCGCCAGAATCGCGCCCGTAACTCCCGCCCAGGTCTTGCCGGGGCTGATATGAGGCGCGAGCTTTCTGCGTCCGAAAGCGCGGCCGGCGAAGTACGCGGCGGTATCGGCAATCCACACGATCAACAACACGGATAGCAACGCAAGCACACCTTGCGACAAGAAACGCATCAGTGCAAACCATGCTGCGAGCACAAGGACGACCGCGAGGGCCATTCCGACAATGCGCGGTAGGCGCAGCGTCATCGCTCTTGGCTGCAACAGCAACACTACGATCGCGAGCCAGATGGCCACGGCGACTGCGGCTAGCGGCAGCACCACGGCATCGATCGTATTCGACGACGCGAGCAACACCGCAAGCAGCACCGCACTGACAATCAGAGCCACCACGATCGACGCGGATCGAGTGGCACCGGTCAACTGCAGCCACTCGGCCAACGCGAATCCCAGCAGCGCAGTTACCACGACGGCAAACGCCGTCGATGACCACACCAGTGCGCCAACTGCGACGATCAGCAGCACCGCCGCGGTAGCGACGCGCGTTTTCAGCACAAATTCCCCACCGGCCGGCTACGCGGCATCAGCAATTGCCGTCGGCCCATCAAGCTGCTCGCTGGTCATGCCGAAGCGTCTCTGCCGGCTGGCGAACCATTCCAAAGCGCAATCAAGCTCGACGGCGTCGAAGAGCGGCCATAGGACATCGCAGAAGTAGAACTCTGTGTACGCCAGCTGATACAGCAGGAAATTGCTGATGCGCTTTTCGCCACCGGTGCGTATCAGCAGGTCGGGCTCCGGCGCAAACGCCAGTGCCAGATGCGACTCGATTTCCGACTCGCTCAGTGCAACCTGCGCGATGCCGGACTCAAGCTGAGCGTTTGCAGCGCGGGTCGCCGCTTGCGCGATGTCCCAGCGGCCGCCGTAGTCGGCACATATCGTTAGCTGCAGCTTGCTGTTGTGTTCGGTACGGCGCTCGGACTCGACGATCAAGCGGCGCAGTTCGGACTCGAACCCCGAGCGGTCCCCCACCACGCGCAGCCGCACGCCGAGCTCGATTAGTTTGTCGATCTCACGCTGCAGAGCGAATACGAAGAGTTTCATCAGCGTCGAGACTTCGTCGGGTGGCCGCCGCCAGTTCTCCGAGCTGAAAATGAACAGTGTCAAATACTCGACTCCACGCTCGCCACAGGCCTGCAATGTCGAGCGCACGGCGTCGACGCCGCGAGAATGCCCCGCCACGCGCGGCTTTCCCTGCGCCACCGCCCAGCGGCCGTTGCCATCCATGATGATCGCAACATGCCGGGGAACGCGGCGCGTGGGGCCCGAACTTTTGGAAAGGGTGGGTTTAGGCACGACCGACAAAGTCATCAGTGACGACCGTCAAACGGTCATCACCTCGTTTTCCTTCTCCGCGCCAAGCCTGTCGATCTCGGCAACGTAGCGATCGGTCAGCTTCTGAATGGCTTCCTCGGCACGCCGATCGTCGTCTTCGGAAATTTCCTTGTTCTTCAACATTTCCTTGACCTGATGATTGGCTTCGCGGCGTAGGTTTCGCACCGCTACTCTGGCGTTTTCCCCCTCGTGCTTGACCACCTTGACCAGCTCCTTGCGGCGCTGCTCGGTCAGCAGCGGCATCGGCACGCGCACGATGTCGCCGCTGGTAGCGGGATTCAACCCCAGATCGGACTCGCGAATCGCTTTTTCGACGACCGGAATCATTTTCTTTTCCCACGGCTGAATAGTGATCGTGCGTGCATCACCGAGGCCCACCTGTGCCACCTGATTCAGCGGCATCATCGAGCCGTAATAGTCGACCTGAATGTGATCGAGCAACCCGACGTGTGCGCGGCCGGTGCGCACCTTTGCGTAATCGTGCTTCAACGCCTCGACCGATTTCTGCATCTTCTGCTCGGTCGACTTTTGAATTTCTCCAACGTTCATCGGCTCAATCCTTACGTCTAGACGTGAACCAGCGTGCCTTCGTCTTCTCCCAGCACGACGCGCTTTAGCGCGCCCCGCTTGGAGATATTGAACACCTTTATTGGCAGCTTTTGGTCGCGGCACAGCGCAAACGCCGTTGCGTCCATGATCTGCAGCTTGCGATTCAGCGCCTCGTCGAACGTGATCGTCGAGTAGCGCGTCGCGTTCGGATCCTTTTTCGGATCGGCCGAGTAAACGCCGTCGACCTTGGTAGCCTTCAGCACGATCTGCGCACCGATTTCCGATCCGCGCAGTGCGGCGGCGGTGTCGGTCGTGAAAAACGGATTGCCGGTGCCGGCGGCGAAGATCACAATCTTGCCCTCTTCGAGGTAGCGCAACGCCTTCGGCCGAATGTAAGGCTCGACCACCGCCTCGATGTTCAGCGCGGACTGCACGCGTGCTTCGATACCCGCTCGGCGCAGTGCATCCTGCAGCGCCATCGCATTCATGATCGTAGCCATCATGCCCATGTAATCGGCAGTAGCACGGTCCATTCCCTCGGCGCCGAGTGCGACGCCGCGGAAAATGTTGCCGCCACCGATCACCACCGCAACTTCGACCCCGAGGCGCACGACCTCGCCGAGATCAGCGACCATCGCCTCGACTGTCGTTCGGTTGATACCGAATGCGTCGTCTCCCATCAACGCTTCGCCCGACAATTTCAGCAATACGCGCCGATAGGCCGGAGCGGGCTGGTTGTCGATCGTCGCGTCGTTGGCCGACATGCGCTTACTCGGGCATGAAATTGGCGCTCACGCGCGCGCGGTCGCCATTGCGGCGACTTCGGCTGCGAAATCGGTTTGCTTTCGTTCGATCCCCTCGCCCACAACGTACAGCACGAAGCTGCTGACGCTGGCACCCTTGGCTTTCAGAAGTTGGTCGATGGTTTGCTTGCCGTCTTCAGCCTTGACGAAGACCTGGCCGAGCAGAGTCACTTCGCGTAAATACTTCTGTACGGTGCCTTCGGCGATCTTGTCGAGCATCGCTTCAGGCTTGCCTGCATCGCGCGCCTTCTCGACCGCGATTCGCCGCTCGGTATCGAGCAGATCGGACGGCACGCCGGTTGCGTCAAGCGACTTCGGCTTGCCGGCGGCAATGTGCATCGCGACATCCTTGGCAAGATCAGAATCCCCACCCACTACATCGACCAGCACGCCGATCTTGCTGCCGCCGTGGATATAGCTGGACAAGTTGCCTTTTGCTTCGACCCTCGCAAAGCGCCGGATCGAAATGTTTTCGCCGATCTTGCCGACCAGTGCGGTCCGCGTCGCTTCAACCGTGCCGGCGCCTAGTGGCAGTGACGACAGAGCTTGCACGTCGGTTGGCTTCCTCGTTGCCACGAGCTTCGCGAGGTCCTTGGCGAATTGAACGAAGTCCGCGTTCTTCGCGACGAAATCGGTTTCCGAGTTCACTTCGACGATCGCGCCGACCTTGCCTGCGCTATCGATATCGATCGCGACTACCCCTTCCGCCGCGACTCTGGACGCCGCCTTGCTCGCCTTGTTGCCAAGCTTCACGCGCAGGATCTCCTCCGCCTTTGCCATGTCGCCATCGGCTTCGGCCAGCGCCTTTTTGCATTCCATCATCGGCGCGTCGGTCTTCTCACGCAGTTCCTTGACCATCGCCGCGGTAATTTCCGCCATCACTGCTCC
>JBDTQZ010000077.1:0-6994 GCA_039931935.1 Burkholderiaceae bacterium
CAGTCTGGTCTTGAGCTTGCGCGAGCAACCCTACGTCGAGGCGGCGATTGCGGCCGGCACGACCTTGCCGTGGATACTCGTGCGCCACATTCTGCCGAACACAGTCGCGCCGCTTCTGGTGCAGGCAACCTATGTTTGCGCCTCGGCGATGATCACCGAGGCGATCCTGTCCTTCATCGGGGCCGGCACACCGCCCAACATCCCAAGCTGGGGCAACATCATGGCGGAGGCGAGAAGTCTCTTTCAGATTGCCGGCTATTTGATCTTGTTTCCCGGATTGTGTCTTTCCATAACTGTGCTGGCCGTGAATCTGCTGGGCGACGGCATGCGCGACGCACTGGACCCGCGGCTTGCGCGGCGCATGTGAGCACGATGGCAACACCGCTGCTCGAAGTCGAGGACCTCAAGACTTACTTTTTCACGCGCGATGGCGTAGTGCGTGCAGTAGACGGCGTGTCGTTCTCGGTGTATCCGGGTGAGACGCTGGCTATCGTCGGCGAGTCCGGCTGTGGAAAGAGCGTCACTTCGCTTTCGATCTTGCGATTGATCGCATCCCCGCCCGGCCGCATCGTGTCGGGCAAGCTCCGCTTCGAAGGGCGCGACCTGCTCAGCTTGTCGGAAAGCGAGATGCGCGCAGTCCGTGGCAACGAGATCTCGATGATCTTCCAGGAGCCGATGACCTCGCTCAATCCGGTGCTGACCATCGGCCGCCAAATCGCCGAAACGCTCGAGCTGCATCGGGGGCTTTCGACTCATCAGGCAATGCAGCGCGCAATCGCGATGCTTCATCTCGTCAACATTCCGGAGCCCGAGCGGCGCGTTACCCAGTATCCGCACCAGTTGTCGGGCGGCATGCGGCAGCGTGTGATGATCGCGATGGCGCTTGCGTGCGACCCGCGTCTGTTGATCGCGGATGAGCCGACCACCGCGCTCGACGTAACCATCCAGGCGCAAATACTCGATCTGATGCGCGCGCTCAAGGATAAGACCGGCGCTGCGATTGTGCTGATCACGCACGATCTGGGAGTCGTCGCCGAAATGGCGCAAAGAGTCGTCGTGATGTACGCCGGCCGCAAGGTGGAGGAAGCACCGGTTGCACAGCTTTTCGCGCAACCCCGGCATCCCTATACGCGGGGACTCCTGAATTCGATCCCACGACTGGAACACGCGCGCAGCGGCGCACGCACGCGACTCGCCGAGATTCCAGGCATGGTGCCGTCGCTGATGGAGGAGCCGGTGGGCTGCATTTTCGAGCCGCGCTGCGCCTACGCGACCGAGCGCTGCCGTGCCGAATACCCGCCGTTCGAAGCCAAAGCCGCCGGACATTTTGCCGCTTGCTGGGAGTCGGATCGTGTTGCAGGGATCGTGCGATGAGCGTGACCGCGCTGCCCGCTATCGCGCTGTTGCAGGTGTCGAACCTCACCAAGCACTTTCCGGTCAGGAAGGGCGTGTTCTCCCAGGTAAGCGGCTATGTGCACGCGGTCGACGACGTCAGCTTCTCGATCGCTGAAGGCGAAACGCTCGGACTCGTCGGCGAGTCCGGTTGCGGCAAATCAACCACCGGCAAGACGATCTTGAGACTCATCGAGCCGACCTCCGGCGCAGTGCTGTGGCGCGGACAGCGCATCGATCGTTTGGGAGGCCGCGCAATGCGCCCGCTGCGGCGCGAGCTGCAGGCGGTGTTTCAGGACCCGTATTCGTCGCTCAATCCGCGCATGCGCGCCGCTGATATCGTCGCTGAGCCGATCCGTAATTTCGAAACTCAATCGTCGACCGAAATCCGCGATCGCGTGGCATCGTTGTTCGAGAAGGTGGGGCTGCGCACGGATCAGATGGTGAAGTATCCGTACGAATTCTCGGGTGGGCAGCGTCAGCGGCTCGGTATCGCGCGTGCGCTCGCACCCAATCCGCGGCTTATCGTCTGCGACGAACCCGTTTCCGCCCTCGATGTGTCGGTGCAGGCACAGGTCATCAATCTGCTGATGGATTTGCAGAACGAGCTCAAGATTTCATATCTGTTTGTGGCGCACGATCTCGCGGTCGTCGAACACATCAGCCATAGAGTCGCCGTCATGTATCTCGGCAAGATCGTGGAGCTCACTGACCGCCGCTCACTCTTTGAGTATCCGCAGCATCCCTACACCGAGGCGTTGCTCGCGGCGGTGCCCGTGCCCGATCCGAAAATTCAAAGAAAGCGCGTGATCCTTGCGGGCGATGTACCGAGCCCCATCAATCCGCCGTCAGGCTGCCGCTTTCATACGCGTTGCCCGTACGCCTTCGAGCGCTGCCGCATCGAAGAGCCGCAGATGAAACAAGTTCGGCCCGGGCATTGGGCCGCATGTCATTTACGCGAAGCCGCGCCTGCCGCAGCTATGCGGCTTGCGGCGGGCGCCCAATCGGATTGAGTTCGCTGATGAGCTTCGCGCAGGCGAGGATGCGCGGCTCTGAGCAGCGCGGACCGATGATTTGAATTCCAACCGGCAAACCCGAGCTCGTCATCCCGGCTGGCACGGAGGCGGCAGGCAGTGCAACGAGCGACACGATAAACGCGGATGCGAACCATGTCGTGTAGTTGTCGAGCTTCCGGCCGCCGATCTCGGTGGGATAGTTCTGCTCGACCGGAAACGGCGGCACCGGTACGGTGGGCGTGAGCAGCAGGTCGTAGTCGCTAAAGAAGCGGCGCAGCCGATGCCAGATTTCGGCGCGCATGTGCTCAGCGGCCGCTAGATCCCGGCTCGTCAGCGCCAAGCCTGACTCGATATTGCCGGCGAGGTTCGGCCCGAGTTTATGCAGGCGATCGAGTCGATCATGATGCTGCGCCACCATCCATTCACCGCGCAGTACTTGATACGCAGCGACGCCGTCGGCGAGATCGAGCGTTAGTACCGTCACCGCTGCGTCTGCCTGGCTGAGTCCAAGGGCCGCCAAGCGGCATATGCGCTCGACTTCGGGATCTACGCCCAACCCGGCGATGTCGGCTACATAGCCGATCGAGAGATCGCGCAAGTCGCGCGTCTCCTCGATCATTTGTACCAATGCGCCGCGCCAGGGCGGATCGAATGAAATCGGCGACAGCGCAGTCGCGCCGGCCATTGCGTCGAGCATCAGCGCCACATCGCTTGCGGTGCGAGCGATCGGTCCATGCACGCAGGTCGGATCCCAAGGCAGCGGTTCGGCAGAGTTCGGCACCAATCCCGCAGTCGGGCGCAAGCCTACGACACCGCAGTACGCCGCGGGCACTCTCAAGCTGCAACCGACATCGGTCCCTTCGGCGAGCGGCAGCATGCGCGCGGCCACTGCAGCTGCCCCGCCACCGGTCGAGCCGCCCGCCGTCAAACGCAAATCCCAAGGGTTGCGCGTAGCGCCGAACACGTCATTGACCGTGTTCGCTCCGGTCGCGAACTCGGGAGTATTGGTCTTGCCCACGACGATTGCGCCGGCGGTCTTGAGACGCATTACTACTTCTGCGTCTGCTTCGGGCACATGCTCGGTGTACAACGGCGATCCGTAAGTGGTACGAATGCCGGCGGTCGGCGTGACGTCCTTGATACCGATCGGTACGCCATGCAGCGGGCCGAGCGCGCGCCCGCGCATCACTGCGTCCTCAGCCGCTCGCGCCGCCTCTATCGCTTGCTCCGCAGCGAGAGTGCAAATGGCGTTGATCGCCGGATTGGCCCGCGCGATCGCATCGAGATGCGACTTCAGTATTTCCACTGGGCTGACCGCCTTGGTGCGCACCAGGCGTGCGAGATCGATGGCGTTCATGTTGTGCACTCACTTCTCCCAGAATCTCGCCGCGGTCAATTCAACTCGTTCAACCAATCGTGACACGTGGTCAAGCTTGCATCTGCGGTCATCACGACCTTCATCGCTCTTGGCCAAGAAGGTCAAGCTGCGGATGTCGATGCATATGAGCGCCGCAGCTTTTAACGGGCGCAGCAGCGAAAATTGGCGGAGAGAGTGTCCGCTGTAATGGCGTCCATTATTACTTACTGACGTCCACGATTGAATCAATTCCCCTCTGTAAGTTGCTTTCTTCCGTCTAGACTCGTCCGCTGAAGTGCGCGGCCGCAACAAGAAGACACACGAGATGGGCCTTGGCCCTTACCCGCGAATATCACTCAGCTCTAACTGCCATAGTCCTTCTTACATGGAGTTGATTACCGGAGAGTATTGTGAAAATCGGCTTCGTGCCGGATTCACACGATGAGTGGCCGCCCGTGATTGCTTTGCCAAGGGAAGCTGTTTCTCTACGAGACCTGCGATGCGCCTAGGCCATGCCCGCGGGAACACGAGTGCGGCATGCCGTGTCCGGATGCAGCGTTGCCGGCCGGGTACACATCGCTTGCACATACGCGAGCGTCACTAAGCGACGTGCCTCATTTCCCGCCCGGCTGCAGCAGAAAGCGGCGCAGCCTGCTGTGGGGTAGCCGTCGCTCCAGGAGTCGGCGAAGTGGAGCCAATGCCCAATCGCAGAGCATCCAGAAGAACGGGACCAGGAACATTGCAATTGCAGTGCGCCACATAGTCAGGTCTTAGCGCCAAAACGGCCCCGAAGGGCCGTTTGGGTGCTGAAAAGTCTAGGTCCGTTTGCAAACCGGGAACATTTCAATATCGTTGTAGTAAGCGCCGGGTGGTTCGGTCCATGATCGCGAGGTGGTTTTTGAACTGTCGGCGGAATAAATCATCCACGCAATATCAGGATTGCCCCAAGGCGTTTGCCACGGAAAGCCTGCGCCACAACTGCCCGAATGCGTGTGGTAAGGGTAATACCACTGCGAAGTGGGAACATACCCTAGCGCCTTGATGACGGCTTTGCGGTCGGATAGATACCATGCATAGCAACCCGTCATCCGTTCGCGATTGGCGGGTTCAAGGTCTGCCGGGGTTCCGATCGCATGAATTTCGATGGTTGATGCCGTTAGGGCGTATTTGTTGATGTTGACATTCGTGAACCATTGCGGATATGAACCCGTGGGCACATCGTAATAGCAGGCATAGGGGCCGGGATACCCGACCGGATACGCATCGGCACCGCAAATCATCCCGCTTGAACGTACGCGAATCCATTGTTGCGGATCGGGCGCAGTAGTCTTCAGTGTTCCGAATTCATTCGTGATCAGCGTGATGTATTTGCTGCGCACGGTGGAATTCGCCATGTAGGTGTCGATCAAGTTGTGACCGAACACATCGACAAGGGGCGCATAGGGGATGTTGGCGTTCGCGGGTAAAACGTTGCCAAGGGTCGCAACCCGCACGGCATCAATCACCAAATCCTGCGCGGACGTGATGTAAACGTTGCCGGTGCGCACGCTCGAATATGGCACCGCAAGTCCAACAACACCGATTGACTTTGCGGCATGACCCGTTGCAAACAATTTGTCATAGACCAAGCTGGCATAGAAGTTACCCTGCGAATGCGGCAACAACACCTTGCGCGCATGCGGCGAGCTGCCAGATACGATGACACTAAGAATTTCGTTCATTTCCTGATCAGTGTAGGGGTTTGGCTTGGTGAATCCCCAAACATCAGTGACCGCTTTTGCGATGACTTGCGCGGTGGCGGCATCCATGAACGGACTGTAGATGCCGAACGTCACCGCGTTCATCCACTTATCCCAAGTTGCCTGCGCATACAGATTGATGATCTGCATCGCGGAATCGTAAAAATCGCGCAGAAAACTGCGGTGCTGGTTGTATGCCAAGCGATAAACGATGAGGTGTTCCTTATAGGAATTGCCGTACACCACGCGGATGCGATTCAGGTTATCTGCTGCCTCTGAAGGATCGGTCATGACCCCGTTGATGTGATACACCTCGAACCGTCCGCACACGTCAGACTTGGCAAGCAGCGGGTCGATGGTTGCCGCGTTTGCTGCACCCACGAAGAAGCAAAGCATCACAACTAGTGCTCGGATCATCATCGTCCCCTCAGTTAGGTAGTTTTTCTGGATCGAAGCCACAAGCTTCAGCGGCAGTCAGATCGGGCAAGTCATAGACGTTGTGCGCGAGCATGTAATCAAACTCGCGGGATCGCTTCCAGCGTTCTGGCGTGTTCGTGACCTTGTTGCGGACTTCTTGAGAAACCCTTGAAACTCCTTTGTCCTCCATTTCCGGGGTTGCCAGTCCCATGTAGCAGGTTGATGCGCGCATGATGTCGGCCATCCGCTTGCGCGTTTCTTCCTTGCCCAGCGAGTCACCGTAGTGGACTCGCATCTGCGTGACCTTCGCCACCGTGGTCAGCGCTGCCACGGCACGCGGTGAATGCCCCCAGCTTTCAGCGATGAAAATTTGAACGTCATCGCGCACACCATCTTTGTCTGTGTCGATGCCGTCGATGGTGAGCTTGCCGGCCTCACCCGGATCGGGCGGCAGCTTCGCAAGGTGTTGCGGGATGCAGTCGGTTGGCGCGGCCACGTTCGGATTGACGGGCGAAGCACAGATGGGTTTGGACTTCGCGCGCTCAACGCTGGCGGGCTTCAAACCGATAGCCGCTTGAAGTGGCGCTAGGTATGCCTGGTCGCTCGCCATGATCCAGAGCGCGCCAATCACCACGAGGATGATCGCTACTACCCACCATTTTCGCTTCATCGTTTGGGGGTCCCCCTTCCGTAAGCGCCGAGCTGCCGCTACAGCTTCCTCCTGTCAGGCGGCAAGGGATATCGTTCGATCGGACGAGACTGCTTGAAACTCTGGACGCGCTTTCGCTGCAAGTCAACGGAAGCGTTTCCGTGTCGCCTTCCGTGACTGCCGCAAATGACGGCCGTGGTTCGACGAAGCCGGGTGCTCTCGTTGAAACTGCGGGCGTGCGCTGCGGTATGAAGATAAGGGAAGCCGCGCTGATTGGCCGCATGGTGGCAGGCAACGACAGCAAGCCGTAACTTTCCGTGATACTCCGCGTGCTTTGCCGTGCGCGCGGGCTCGACGACGCGTTCGTGATAGTCGCGAGCGACCCGACACAGGGTGAGGCGCTCGCGATTCTTCTCGACTTTCT
>JBDTQZ010000078.1:0-6959 GCA_039931935.1 Burkholderiaceae bacterium
TTCAAACCGATGACGGTCGGGCGCGAAAGCGCTTCTTCCATCATGGCCGAAGGTGCAACGGGCATGCGGGTCGACGGAGCAACTGGCATCCGAGTCGGCGGCGGAATGTTAAGGTCCAAATCAGGAATCGCGCCGACGCCGGTCGCGGTTGGCGCCATCGGCTGATACCTTTCCTTCGGCAGCGCAAAGTCCATGTCGGACACCGCGGGCGGCTCGGCTCGTTGTGGCGTGGTCGCGGCGAACACCTCGGGTTCAACGCGCGAGGGCGCTGCATCCAACTCCGGCATCCGTGTCGACACGTCGAGGTTGCCCATCCGAGTCGGGCCCAGATCGAAGTCGAGCGAGCCGAAGTCGGTAGCTGCCCCCGTAACAGGCGCGCCCGCTGCCCCGTTCTTCTGAGCCGATTCGGCGGTCGCCGGCAGAGTCGCTTGAAATTGAGTCGTCGGCGCAGAGGCCGTCGTCGGACCGGAGAACTTCGTGTCCGCCGGCATCTTGGTCTCGACCTGCATCTTGCTGTCGCCCATGCGCGTGTCGACCACCATTTGTGTCAACGGCGGCACGTGTGCGCTCGTATCGCGACTCATGACAGAACTGCCCGCGCCAGTTAGTCCGCCCAAGTCGAGTCCGCCGGTTGCACCGCCACCCAGCGTCGAGGGGCGGCTTCGCGTGTTCGTGTTCGGATCGAGGCGGAACCCCGTGGTCGGACCGCGCGCGGCGTCGCTTAGACCCGCACCGACCACGGCGCCAGCAAACATCGCGTGCGCCGGATCGACGGTGCGACCCAGCTTGACTCCGCGCTCCCAGTCTTCGCCGCTGGCACCGGTGCGATCACGCAATTCTTCCGCAACCGCCATGAAAGATGTCTTGTCACCGCGGCGCGCGTAGATCTCCATCAGCTTGACCCGCACCGCGTGGCGGTCGGGCTGCAGGCGCAGCGCTTCCTTCAAGATGTCTTCGGCCTGTTCTTCGCGGCCGTACGCTATATAGACATCGGCTTCGGCAACAGGATCGACTTCGTTCGAGTCAAGCTGCGACGCCGCCGGAATGAAGCTCGAATTAAACGTGCTCGTCCCGGTGTCGACACTCTGTCCGCCGGTAGCGCCAAACATCGAATTCGCCTGCGCGCCTTCGCCGCTATCCCTAAAGCGATCGGTGCTTTCGGCCCTGCGCCTGCGGTACCAGCTCCAACCAAACAGCGCAGCAAGCAAAGCGACGATGCCGATCAAGCCGAGCAGAGTCGTCGTGTTGCTCAGGAGATCCGAGAACAACCCCGGTTCCTCACGCGGTGGCGCGGGTGGCGGTGCCGACTTCTTCACCGGCGCCGGCGCGGGAGTAACGACCGGCGCAGCCGTCACAGCCGCTGAAGGCGTCACCGTGGGGGGCGTGACTGCAGTCGGTGCCGACTTGCTGGTATCGATCGGTGTCGGCGTCGTTGCCGGCACGCCCGGGGGAGTTACCGGCGCGACTGGAGTTGGCGACGGAGTTGTCACGCCCGGTGTGACCGACGGCGGAGTCGGAGCCGGCATCGGTGCCGGCGGCGCAACGGCGACTGGCGGAGGCGACACGGCAGGCGGCGTTGCCGTCACCGGCGCACCTTTTTCCGCCTGTTTCTGAGCGGCCGCTCCCGCCTTGCTTTGAACCTGAAGCGCTTTCTGAATCGCGTCGTTCGTCTTCTTCAGCTGCGCGGCGCGCTCCTGTTGTTCTCGGATCGCGCGCGCCTTCGCTGCGGCTTCGTCAGCCTTCGCGGCGGCGGCAGTCGCGGCGGCCGACTTTTGCTCGGCTCGGGCAATCTTCAACTGATCGCCTTTAGGCACAACCGGCGCGGACTTGTCCTGCACCTGCGAAGTCACACGTCCCGAACCCGTAGCGGCCGCCGGCGCAGTCGCAATCACGGGGGCCGAGCCAGCCGCTTGGGCCAACCGGCTTTTGTACTGAGCGAAATCTGCACTTTGCGCTACGACTTCGCGCCGCGCGTCTCGCTGGACCGACGCGGCAGCTTCCGACTCCGATGGAATCGTCAGCGTCGCACCTGCCTTTAACCGGTTCATGTTCTTTGCAACGAACGCGTCCGGATTGGCACGCAGCATTGCAACCAGCATCTGATCGAGTGAGACCGAAGCCGGCTTGTTGCGGCCGGCGATCGCCCCGAGCGTGTCGCCCGACTTGACCAGGTACGACCCTTCACTCGCCGCAGCCGAACGCGGGGTCGGAGGCGTCGTCGCAGTACCCGCGACGGCCGGAGGCCGTGTTGAAGCTGCCGGCGTCCCCGGGGGAGTTGTAGCTAGACCCGGTGAACTGGGAGCTGATGGTGCGGTCGAGGGCCGCGTCGTCGTGGACGGCACCACCGAAGGTGCGGGCGATGTTGACGCTGCCGCTACCGGTGGCACAACCGGTGCTTCAGCGCGCAACGACGGCGGGTCGAGCAGTACCGTGTATTCGCGGATCACGCGGCCGGTCGCCCAGGTCAGCTCGACCATCAGATCAAGGTAGGGCTCGTTGACCGGGGATGCTGAAGTGATGCGAACAAAGTAGCCACCGTCAGGCCGCTTGTCGAGTGCAAACCGAAGGTTGGTAAGCGCTGGATTGAACTCGAGGTTGGCCGCTCGAAACGCCGCCAGCGGAGCCATTCTTACCTGCAACGTCGGCAGCTCATCGCGCCCGACGGAGGTGACCTCGAGTTCGGCCCGTAAGGGCTGCCCTAATCCCGAGGTGACGTTCAAGCGCCCGAGGCCCGCGGCATCAGCCATCGGGCTGACGACTGCTAGACCAAGCGCAAGTGAAAGCGCGCACCATAGGGGCGCGCGCGCAAATTTATTGTGGGATGGCATTCCGCCCCCTGAAGGGATGCAACGTTTTTCGAACATAACATCATGGACTTACCGTCGCAAGCTTAGAAATAGCCGTAACTCACGCCTTTATGTGAGAAATACGGACGGTAGAAATAGGATGGCGAACGGCGGTCAGAGCTTGTTCAACAGCAAACCCAACATGCGACGCAGTGGTTCTGCCGCACCCCACAGCAACTGATCGCCGACTGTGAACGCAGAAAGGTATTCGGGTCCCATAGCGAGTTTGCGCAGGCGCCCGATCGGAATGCTCATCGTGCCGGTGACCTTCGCCGGCGACAGTTCTCGAATGCTGTCGTCGCGATTGTTCGGAATCACGGTGACCCATTCGTTGGCGTCGGCCAGGATTTTTTCGATCTCGCTCAACGGCAGATCGGCGCGCAACTTGATCGTCAGCGCCTGGCTATGGCAGCGCATCGCGCCGACGCGCACGCATAATCCTTCGACAATCAGCGAGCCAGGCTCGCCCATTGCCGGCCGGCCGAGAATCTTGTTGGCTTCGGCACCCGCCTTCCGTTCCTCGCCGCTGACGCCGTCGCTCAGGTCGTCATGAATCCACGGAATCAAGCTGCCCGCGAGCGGCGCGCCGATGCTGCCCGCGACAAGCGCATCCGACAGCAGGGTCGTGGATACCGCGTGGTCGATTTCAAGAATCGCGGCCGCCGGGTCGGACAGCAGATCGCGCGCAGACGCATGCAGCTGCCCCATTTGCTCGATCAGCTCGCGCATCTGCGGCGCGCCTGCGCCGGATGCGGCCTGATAGGTCATCGCGGTGACCCACTCGATCAAATCCGCCTTCAGCAGTCCGTCGAGCGCCAATAGCATCAAGCCCACCGTGCAGTTGCTGCCGATATAGTCCTTGACGCCGCGAGCGAGTGCGTCTTTGATCACTCGAAGGTTTACCGGATCAAGCACGATGACGGCGTTGTCGCTCATGCGCAACGCCGAGGCTGCATCTATCCAATAGCCCCTCCATCCTGCGGCGCGCAACTTGGGAAAGATGTCGTTCGTGTAATCGCCGCCCTGTGCGGTAATGATCGTGTCGCATGCCGCTAGCGCTTTCAAGTCGCTCGCATCTTTCAATGTGCGATCGCCACGCGAAACCGGTGGCGCGTCACCTCCGGCGTTTGATGTGCTGAAGAACACCGAGTCGAACAGATCAAAGTCTTTTTCTGCGCTCATGCGCTGCATCAGCACAGAGCCAACCATGCCTCGCCAACCGACAATTCCTACCTTCATGCTTCCCTCAACGCATTGATCACCGCATCACCCATCTCGCGCGTGCCAACCTTGCGCGTGCCTTCGCTCCAGATATCGAGTGTTCGCACGCCACTCGCCAACGCACGCTTGACTGCAGTCTCGACCCGCTCCGCTTGGGCGGCGAGGTCAAGCGAGTGCCTCAGCATCATGGCTGCCGACAAGATAGTCGCCAACGGATTGGCGATCCCCTTGTCTGCGATATCAGGTGCGCTGCCATGCGACGGCTCATATAAGCCCTGGCCACGGTCGTTCAGCGATGCCGACGGCAGCATCCCAATCGAGCCGGTCAGCATCGCCGCTTCGTCGGAAAGAATGTCACCGAACAGGTTGCCGGTAACGATCACGTCAAAGCTCTTTGGCGCTTTGACCAACTGCATCGCGGCATTGTCGACATACATGTGATCGAGCGCGACATCCGCGTAACCGCCGTGAACTTCGGTGACGACTTCCCTCCACAGTTGGGACGTTGCCAGCACGTTGGCTTTGTCGACGCTCGTCACTTTGCTTCTGCGCTTCCGTGCTGCGTCGAACGCGGTGCGCGCGATCCGTTCGATTTCAGGCCTGCTGTAGCGCATCGTGTCAAAACCTTCTGGCGCCCCGGCAAACGGACCGTCCGGCGCTGAACGCAAACCTCTCGGCTGCCCGAAATAGATATCGCCGGTGAGCTCGCGCACGATCAGCAGATCCAGACCGGACACCAACTCGGGCTTCAGGCTCGAAGCTGCAGTCAACTGCGAGTAGCAGATCGCCGGACGAAAATTGGCGAACAGCCGCAACTCCTTGCGCAGGCCGAGGATGGCTTGTTCAGGGCGCAGATGGCGATCGAGTCTGTCGTACCTCGGGTCACCAACAGCACCAAAGAGAACGGCCTGAGCCGATTGCGCCAGCTTCAACGTCGAATCCGGCAGCGGATGGCCGTGCGCTTCATAAGCAGCGCCACCAACGCCGGCGAACTCAAACTCGAAGCGCTCTCCCAGCGCTTCGAGTACTCGCACGGCTTCGGCAACAACTTCCCTGCCGACGCCATCGCCGGGCAACACTGCGATGTTCATCGGAGGGCGCTAGCTCGTTTTCACGAGCCAGGGCTGCTCGGTCAGTCGTTTCTTCTCAAACGCGGCGATCTTGTCTTTGTGGCGCAACGTCAGTTCGATATCGTCGAAGCCGTTTAGCAGGCAATGCTTGCGAAACGCCGCAACTTCGAATGGATGCTCAGTGCCGTCGGGTTCGACGACGCGCTGCCGCGGCAAGTCGACCGTTAAGCGGTAGCCGATGTTCGCTGCGACATCGTCAAACAGGTGATCCACCACAGCCTGAGGCAGCACTGCCGGCACTAGTCCATTTTTTGTGCAGTTGTTGAAAAAAATGTCAGCAAAACTCGGAGCGATCACAGCGCGAAATCCGAATTGCAGCAATGCCCACGGCGCATGCTCGCGCGACGAGCCGCAGCCGAAGTTCTTTGCCGCCAGCAGAATCGATGCGCCCTGGTAACGCTGCTGGTTCAACACGAATTCCGGATTCAGCGGGCGCTTGCTGTTGTCGATCCCCGGCTCGCCACGATCCAGGTAACGCCATTGATCGAACAGGTTCGGACCGAAGCCGGTCCGCCTGATCGACTTCAGGAATTGCTTCGGGATGATCGCGTCGGTATCGACATTGGCGCGCGGAAGGGGCGCAACCAGCCCAGCGTGCACTTCAAACTTCTGCATCTAGCTTACTTTTTCGCTTTGTCCTGAATTTTTTCGCCGGTTTTTTCAACGTCCTTGCCCAAGCCCTGCATCGTATTGCAGGCAACCAGCGTAAACACGGTAGCTAGCACGATCAACATCGTCTTCACCGAAATCTCCTTACGTAAGTCTACGAACGTCTGCGAAATGCCCTTCGATCGCGGCCGCGGCCGCCATCGCCGGTGAAACTAGGTGTGTTCGGCCGCCCGTGCCCTGCCGACCTTCGAAGTTGCGGTTGCTGGTGGACGCGCAACGCTCGCCCGGTTCCAGCCGATCGGCATTCATTGCAAGGCACATCGAGCAGCCGGGCTCGCGCCATTCGAATCCGGCGCCACGAAAGATCTCGTCGAGCCCTTCGCGTTCGGCCTGCGCTTTGACCAGTCCCGAGCCGGGCACGACCATCGCCAGCTTCACATTTCCCGCAACGTGCTTACCGAGCCGCTTGACGACCCACGCAGCTTCGCGCAAATCCTCGATGCGCGAATTGGTACACGAGCCGATGAACACCTTGTCGAGAAAGATCCCGGTGACCGGCGTCTTCGGCTTGAGTCCCATGTAGTCGAGAGCGCGCTCGATTCCTTCGCGCTTGACCGGATCGCGCTCGGCTTCGGGGTCCGGTACCGAACCGTCAATCGTCGTCACCATTTCGGGTGACGTACCCCACGTGACCTGTGGCTTGATTTCTTCGGCACTTAGCTCGAGCACGCGGTCGAATTTCGCGTCCGGATCCGAGCGCAACGTGCGCCAGACTCTCGCTGCCTGCTCGAATTGATCGCCCGACGGAGCAAACGGACGGCCGCGCGCGTATTCGATGGTTTTCTCGTCGACCGCGACCATCCCGGCACGCGCACCGGCCTCGATCGTCATGTTGCACACGGTCATACGACCTTCCATTGACAGCGCTTCGATCGCATTGCCCGCGAACTCAATCGCAAATCCCGTGCCCCCCGCGGTGCCAATGCGCCCAATGACCCACAGCACGATGTCCTTGGCCGTGCATCCAGTGGGCAGGCGCCCGTCGACCTTAATCAGCATGTTGCCTGCCTTCTTGGTCAACAGCGTCTGCGTCGCCAGCACGTGCTCGACTTCGCTGGTGCCGATCCCGAACGCCAGCGCGCCGAAGGCACCG
>JBDTQZ010000079.1:0-6899 GCA_039931935.1 Burkholderiaceae bacterium
GAAAAGAATGCAGCGGGCGGCCTGCTTGCCGCCGGCGGGCTCGGCGCAATTATTTCGCCGCCGGTGCTCGGCGCTGCTGCTTTTCTGATCGCCGAGTTCCTGAAGATTTCCTATCTGGACGTGCTGCTGATGGCGGTCATTCCGACCGGGCTGTATTACCTGGCGCTGCTGTTCATGGTTGAGCTCGACGTGCGCAAGTTCGGTATGACCAGCACCACCTTCGCGAGGGTCGATACGGTGTGGAACCTGGCGAAGAAGTACTGGTTCCACTTCCTCTCGCTGGTATCGATCGTTTTTTTCATGCTGATCGGGTACTCGCCGGTGCTGTCGGTGTTCTGGGCCACGCTCGTGGCCTTCGGCACCAGCCTGCTGCGGTCCGACACTTCGCTGATCCCGTATGACCTGTTGCGGGGCCGTGTGCCGTTCGTGCGCGGCCTCTACGAATCGGGGCTGACCAAGGCGTTGGCCGGGGGATCGATTGGAGTCGTGAACGTTGCGGCCACGTGTGCCGGCGCCGGAATCATCGTCGGCGTGGTCACGTTGACCGGCCTGGGTTTGAAATTCAGCAGCATCGTGATTGCCTACGCCGGCGGCTCGCTGCTGTTGACCGCGGTTTTTACCGGGTTGGTGGTGTGGATCATCGGCCTTGCAGTCCCGGTGACCGCCTCGTACATCATTTGCGCGGTGATCGCGGCGCCGGCGCTGATCAAACTCGGCGTGCCTGACTTTGCGGCGCACATGTTCATCTTCTATTACGCCGTGCTGTCGGAGGTTTCGCCGCCAACCGCGCTATCGCCGTTCGCAGCAGCGGCGATTACCGGCGGCGATCCGTACAAGACCACGCTGCAATGCTGGAAGTACACGGTGCCTGCGTTCTTGCTGCCGTTCATGTTCGTGCTCGAACCCGCAGGCCAAGGTCTGCTGCTGACCGGCTCGCTGAAGACTCTGGCCAATGCCGACTGGGCCTCGATTGCTTGGGTGACGCTTCAGGCCGCAGTAGGCATTGGCGCAATCGCGGCCGGCTTTCAGGGTTGGGCGATAAAACGCACCAACATCATCGAGCGCGGGTTGCTGATCGCAGCCGGTTTCGCGCTGGTATTGCCGGGCACCACGTCCACTGTGATCGGCTTTGCCTGCATCATTGCGGCGCTTGCGATGCAGCTGCTGCGAAGAGAACTCCCGCCTGCGGCTCCCATCTCATCGGTCTAGCGGAGCTGCTCCCGCCAGCGCTCGAACTCGTCGCGCTTGGGTATGCCGGCTCGGCCGCCGAAGCGCGCGCACTTCAATGCGGCGACCTGGCTTGCGAATTCGACCGCCGATGGCAGATCGCGGTGCTCGGCCAACGCCAGCGCAAACGCGCCGTGCCACGTATCGCCCGCCGCCAGCGTATCGACTGCATTGACCTGCCACGATGGCGCGCTGTGGATGCGTCGGGCGTCGAACCACATCACGCCCGCCGCGCCGAGGGTGACACCGCAAACGACATTGCGCCCACCGAACAACTGCGGCAGTGAGCGCTGCGGCTCGCCCAGCTCGAAGCTCGCCAGCATCGTCTGCGAAAAAAATGGATGGGTCGCCAACCGCGCAGTGGTGCGAACCTGCAGCGGGTCACCCGCATCGCCATCAAACACGCTGGGCTTTCCGTAAGTCGTTGCCGCGTCGAACAGCCGTTGCGCGCCGGCCGGCCAGCGCGTATCGGCAAGCACCGAGTCAGCTTCTGCCACACGCTCTACCGGCAGCCATGTGGCGTCGGGCGGATAGCCCTGCGGCTGCGACGACACGACGAGCCGCTCGCCGCGTGCATCGATCAAGATCGTCGCGATCTTGGTTCGATAGCCGCTTAACCGCCGCAAAGCCGATACGTCGATGCCTTCGTGTTCGAGCAGCGCGATGACCTGTGCGCCAGTTTCGTCGTCGCCCACACGTCCCCAGTAAATCGCTTTGCCGCCGAGCCGTTGCACCGCCACCGCCGCATTGGCGCCCATGCCGCCGCCGGTCTCGACGAAGTCGTTGGCCGCAATCTTGGCCGATGGCGATTTCACTTCGTCGATCAGAAAAATATGATCGATCGTTGCAGAACCGCCGACGCAAATCACGCTGGGTGGGTTTGTGCTGGACAAGGGGTGATTGTTGGAACGGGTGTCATTAGCGTATACGGACCTGCCGGCGCAGCTGCTCGACTTCCTCGATCAAGTCTGCCACGAGCGCCGCGAGTTCCTGGTTGGCATCGAACCTGCGCTCGGTCGTCACCATGCGCCTCGCGCGAACGAGGTGTGCACTGGCGAATCGCATCTCGCCGGCGCCCGACGAACAACATGCAAGCAGGCCCGCTTCGACGCGCTCGACCACCCAGGTCGGCGGCACCGCGCATGCAGAGGCCAGTTCCTGCAGGTCCAGTGTTTCTTCATCGATCAGCACCGCATCCACTTTAGGCTGTGTCATCTCTGTGCTCCCAATTGCTCGCGTGGATTGAATGACGAGAATTCGCGCGCCATCGTTTGATATACCTCGCGTGCCTTGTCGTCATTCGCCGGAGGCGTAGCCAATTCGAGTTCGAGATACAGATCTCCCGCTGGATCGCCCGGAATTCCGCGTCCTTTGAGTCGTAACTTACGGCCATTGTTCGAGCCGGCCGGCACCTTAACCTCGACGCGGCCGGCCGGCGTCGGCACTTCGACGGTCGCGCCTAGTGCCGCCTCCCACGGCGCGACGGGCACCGTTTGCGTCACATTGCGACCTTCAACGCGATAACGTGGATCGGGCTCGAACTCAACTTCCATATACAGATCGCCTGCCGGGCCCCCGTTGAACCCGGGGCTGCCCTGACCGCGCAGGCGAATGCTCTGACCTTCCTTGACGCCCTTCGGTATCCGCACGTCGAGTACTCGCTCGGCGTGGACCACCTTGCCGGATTCATCGAGGCGGGCCTCGCGCAAAGCAAGCGAGCGAGTCGCACCGTGATACGCATCGGCCAGGTTGATGGAGATCTTGGCATGTTGATCGGCGCCGCGCATTTGCGCCCGCGCTCCACCGCCGTGACGCGCTCGCGCGGCGCGGCCGAATAGCGAATTGAAAAATTCGCTGAAGTCGCCATCGTCTCCGACAGGTGAACCCGCATCAGAGAAATCGATACCTGCGTCCCAGCCCGGCGGCGGCTGAAAGTCCTGACCAGCCGCGCGACGCTGAGCTAGTTTGTCGAACGCGGCACGCTTTTCCGGATCGGACAGCACGGCATAAGCTTCATTGACCTCCGCCATGCGCGCAGAGGCACCCGCTTCCTTGCTGACGTCCGGGTGATATTTGCGCGCCAGCTTGCGATACGCCTTCTTGATTTCGTCGGTGCTTGCAGTCTGTCCGACCCCGAGCGTCTTGTAGTACTCCTTGAACTCCATCGGTGATCCCTGTCTCGCGTCAGAGCATGCGAAAATGCGCGCTCAGACCCTATGTTAAATACGCCTCCACTGCCGATCGACATCGTCTCCGATGTCGTATGCCCCTGGTGTTATGTCGGCAAGCGTCGGCTCGAGGCTGCACTTGCGCGGCGCGCGAGCGATGATGTGCCGGTTCAAGTGCGCTGGCTTGCGTTTCAGCTCAATCCGGACATTCCCGCTGGTGGCGTCGACCGGCGCAGCTATCTCGAGCAAAAGTTCGGCGGGCCCGAGCGCGCGAAGCAGATTTACGCGCGCATCAAAGCGGCCGGCGATGAAGTCGGAATTCGATTCGACTTCGAGCGCATCGCGCGTCAGCCGAATACAGTCGATGCGCATCGACTGATCGCGTGGGCACAAGACCTCGATTTGAAAGCGTCCGACGCACTGATCGAGCGGTTATTCCGCGCGTATTTTGTTGATGGCATTGATATCGGCGACATCGACGCGCTCGCCGGCCTGGCGGGCGATGCAAATTTTGACGCGACAGCCGCGCGCGCGTGGCTGGCTTCCGACGCCGGACGCACGGCAATCGAAGCTGAAGAGCGGCGCGCACGTGCGCTCGGCGTCACCGGCGTGCCTTTCTTTGTGTTCAATCAGCGGCTGGCGGTGTCGGGCGCTCAGCCGCCCGAGGTGTTGCTGGGGGCGATGGAGCAGGCGGCGATGGCAGAGACTGAAAGCGGCGCGGCCTAAGGCACCCACCAGTATCGCGTGATGTGAAAGAAGATCGGCGCGGCGAATATCACCGAATCCAGCCGATCGAGCATCCCGCCGTGCCCTTCGATCATCGTGCCCCAGTCCTTGACACCGCGATCGCGGTTCGATCGCTGACATCACCAGACCTCCGAAAAAACCCATCACACAGATCATGAATGCAATCAGCGCTGCTGGCGTGACCGCAGGCCGTAGCAGGGATTGAAATCGCGGTTGAGCGGGTAGATTGACAAGGCTTACCGGCACTTTCGACGTGGCACAAGCGCAATCGAAGGTTAGGCGAGTTCTGTCGGTATGTCGCAGACTCGTTAAGCTTCGACGGGTCACGCACAACACCAGTTTGAAATGAGTTTCAACTTCGCAGCGACTACGCTGCGGCGCCACGTTGCGCGCACAGTTTCGCAGCTTCGACTCGCGCCCGACGATCTTCTGCGCGACGCCACGTATCGCCGCTTGTGGACGTCGATCCTGATCAGCTCCTTCGGTGGTCAGGTCACGATGCTCGCACTGCCTCTGACGGCGGCGGTATTGTTGCATGCGACGCCGACGCAGATGGGACTGCTGACGGCGATGGAAGTCGTGCCGTTCGTTTTATTTTCGCTGCCTTCAGGTGTATGGCTCGACCGCGTGCGCAAGTTGCCGGTGTACGTGATCGGCGAGTCACTATTGGCGCTTGTGGTTGCAAGCGTTCCGCTCGCGTGGTGGCTCGGCTGGTTGTCGATGCATTGGTTGTATATCGTCGGGTTCGCAATCGGCACCGTGGCGACGATCGCGGGCAGCGCCGCGCAGATTGTTCTTACGCAAGTGGTTGCGCGCGAGCGGTTGGTCGAAGCGCACGCGAAGAATGCGCTGGCGTCTTCGTCGGCCGAAGTGGCTGGCCCAGGCGCGGCGGGCGTGTTGATCAAGCTAGTCGGTGCACCGATCGCGCTGCTGGCCGATGCGGTGCTGCTTGCCATCTCCGCTGCGATCTTGCGCGGCATCCAAGTGCATGAAGGCGCCCAGCTCGCGGCGGCGCGGTTCTGGCCGGCGATGCGAGCCGGGCTTGTCTTCGTCGCCCAGCACCGACTGTTGTTGACCACGGCGTGCATCGTGGGCGGGTGGCAGATGTGCCATCACGCTGCGCTCGTGGTTCAAATCTTGTTTGCCACACGCACGCTCGGATTGTCTGAAGGCGCTGTTGGATTGTGTTTCGTCGGGCTCGGCGTTGGCACGATTGCCGCGAGCACGGTGGGCAATCGCATCGCGCGCCGTCTTGGCCCGGGTCCCACGCTGGTGCTAGGCGTCGCGATTTGCGGCGCCGGTTGGTTGCTCGGCGCGATCGCACCAGCCTCGGCGGTCGGAATTGCGATGTTCGCAGCGATGTTGATGATGTTCGGCGTCGGCGCGGTGCTGATCTTCATCACATTCCTCGCGATGCGCCAGGCAGTCACGCCCGCGCCGCTGCTCGGCCGCATGACCAGCACGATGCGCTGGTTGATTTTGCTGCCGGCCGGGCCGGGCGCGCTGCTTGGCGGATGGCTGGGTGAACATTACGGCCTGCGCTCTGCGCTCGTATTCGCAGGGGGCGCGGCTTTGGGGCTCGCGGCACTGGCTTGGCGTCAGCCGGTGATCCGGAATACACGCGCGCTGCCGAGCGTTGAGATACTGCCTGAGGATACGGTGCCGGATGCGGCCTGATCGGCGCTGGGACGGGCGTGCGCCTGCTAGCGCAAGATAACGCGCATAGCGACCTGATCGCGCAGGCTTTGCCGCTCTCGCGCAATGCGCTCGCCGCGCCGCTTGCGCAGCCACACCCAGAGGCCGGTAAACACCAGCAGCATCGGCACTAGCCCAGTGGCGAACATCGCAATCTGGCCCGCGATGCCGAACGCGGTTCCGCTATGGAGCGGAAACATCCAGTGCATGAAGCCTTCGCCTGCCGTACGTGTGCGCGGGCTGCGCTCGATCATCATCTCGCCGCTTACTGGATTGATCCAGGCAATCGTGTCGCCGAGGCGATGCACGTCGCCGGCGTGCTTCAGATAGTAGAGATGCCCGGCCATCTGCCGGGGTGAGCCATGCACTTCGAGCAGTGTGTGTCCAGGGAAACGCTGCCTGACATCGGCAATCACGCGGTCAAGCTGCATCGGTTCGTGCTCGGTCTGCGTCTGCCACGGCACCGTCGGAAACGGAGCGACTTTCGAAAACACGCTGACCAGATCGCGCACGTAGTTCACATAGACAAGCGTGGCGCCAGTGAGCGTTGCCAGCAGCAGGGTGATTGCGAACACGATGCCGGTGGAGCGATGAAAGTCGTACGCGATCCGCGTAGCCGACGAGCGCGGATTGATCCACACGATGCGTCGCAGCGCCGCACGTGTGCGGGGTGTCGCTAGAACGAAGCCGGTTATCGCAGACGTCAGCAGCAACACCCCTGCGATACCGACGATGTTCGATCCTGCGTTGCCAAGCAACACGTTGCGGTGAAACTCGTACAGCGTGCGCAGAAAATCGGGCGGTGTAATGCCGAGCGATTCGAGCGATCGCACGCCGAGAAACGCTCCGGTGACCGGGTCGAACATTGCCTCGATGCGCTCGGCACCGACACGCCGCGGCCTAACGCGCATCGTCAGGCGATAGACCTGGCCATCGGCCGCTGGAAACCGGATTTTTTCGACGAGTCCGAGTGGGTACTCAGATTCGACGCGCCCGACGATCATTTGCGCGCTGAGATGCGTGCCGCGCGAGCCGGTTGTCAGCAGACGTGGGTTAAGCCAC
>JBDTQZ010000080.1:0-6864 GCA_039931935.1 Burkholderiaceae bacterium
TTTCATCGGAGCGCAGGAAGTCGATTTCATCGACCGCGATCAGCCGGAGCGACTGCCCCACGGTGGCGCGAATCCAGTGCAATGGGATGGGTGCAGCATCCTGCTGCAGCTTGGCGTCGAGTTGTTGCAACAGCGCTTCTGTGTTGAGTGCCGGCTGCGCGGTTCGCAGCCGCTCTTGCAATCGCGCTACGGTGTCGGCCAACCGCGCAGATTCAACCGGCTTCACAAGGTAATCAAGCGCGCCCTCCGCAAAAGCCTGAACTGCATACTGGTCGAAAGCGGTGACGAACACGACGTGAGCGCGGCGGCCGATAAGACGCGCCGCCTGGACGCCCGTGAGTCCTGGCATGTGCACATCAAGAAAACAGATGTCGGGTTGCTGCGCTTCGAAGTGATCGACTGCCTCGCGGCCGTTGCGCGCTCGCGCGATTACCTCCAGCTCGGGCCAGGCGTCGCCAAGGTGGCGCACAAGCTTGTCGCGCAACAACGGTTCATCGTCCGCGATTAGCGCAGTCGGTCGGCGTGGTGTCATGTGCTGCCCCGCTGTACGGGGAAGGCGAGCTCGGCGCATACGCCGCCAGCCGGCTGCGCCGACAAGCTCAAGTGGGCATCGCCACCGAACGCCAGTTGCAGGCGCTCACGCAATGCGGAGAGGCCGGTGCCGAGTCCGTCTCCCGCTCGCTGCAGTCCGACGCCGGTGTCGGTAACGCGCACGTAGCAGCGATTCTCGTGCACGCGCACGCTGACTTCGATGCGACCGCCCTGCTCGCTCGGATCAATGCCGTGCCGCACGGCGTTTTCCACCAGCGTCAGCAGCGTCATTGGGGGACATCGCAGTTCCAGTGCTTCTGCGTCGGCTTGCAGCGAGAACTGCAGTCGGTCGGGCATGCGCATGTGCATTAGCTCAAGATAGGCGCGCGCCAGCTGCAACTCCTGGCCGAGCGTTGTTGCTGGGTCGTGCAGGCGCGGCACTGCGGCGCGAAGATAGGCGATCAGACTCTCGAGCACCTTCGAGGCCTGGGGCGAACCCGTTTCGACGAGCGCTTGCACGTTGGCCAACGTGTTGAAAAGAAAATGTGGCTGCACCTGCGCTTGCAGCAAATGCATCCGGGTGTCGAGCGCCTGGCGCGCGAGCTCGCCGCGCTCGAGTTCGAACGCAAGCGCCTGGTTGCGCGCGAGCTCGTCGCGTTGGCGCACCATCGCACCCAACGCGACCCAGAGTGCGACCATGACGCCCAGAACCGTGAGGTGGAAGTAGCCGACCACGCGTGCCTGGTTCTGCAGAAATTGTGGACTGCCACCGAGCGTGACCCAGTAAGCGAGCAGCGCGCCCAGCGGCACCGCGACCACGACCGCAATGAGCTGCAGCACCCAACGCGCAAGCCAGTTAGGCATGCGCGCCGGCCACCGTTCAGTCAGTCCGAAGGCGAGCATCGCCACCAGGCCGACGATGATGCTGCGTGTGACAATCACCACGGTCGACGATTGCGACGACAGGCTAAGCAGCAAGCCGAGCGGAACCGCGGTCGCGAGGGTGAACAGCAAGCGCCTCCAGCCCAACATCAGAGCGAGGGCATGTGGCTTTGGCGAATCGGGGCGCAAGGACATGGTTTGACGATAGTCCGCAGGTTCAGTTACCGGGGGCTACGGCGGCGGCGGTGCGACGAACAGCGCCCTTTGGGGGTCGAGTGAAGGACCGATCGCTCAGGCACGGATTTTGATCTGCCGTATCCGGCTCGATCAATCCAGGACCGGCACCATGTTCAGGCCTAAGGCAAGCGCTCAAATTCACGATTGGTTCCACCCGAGCAGCTTGACGGGGCAAGCCAGCTTATAGTGTGGCGTCATGCCGTGTGGGTCGTGAGATGGAGATTCCAACCGAGCCGATTGGCAGCATTCCTCGACCGCCTTCACTCATCGAGGCGATCGCCACACGAAGCGACGGCGATCTGGCGCTGGAGGACCTCTTCGATGAGGCAATTCGCGACACCATCGAGCGGTTTGAGGCCACGGGCTCGCCGGTAATCACCGACGGCGAGCAGCGCAAATACCAAAACTTCTGGACGTACTGTGTACATGGGCTGCCGAACACATCCACCGACGGCTTCGAGATTCCATTTGCGGCGGGGCACACGCGCCGCATGCTGCGGTTGACGGGCGGGCCGTTCCGCTACCGAAGGCACGCTGACAGCTATCTCGAAACCGCTCTGCGTTATGCCCACGTTCCAGTCAAGCAGGCGGTGATCTCGCCCTCGGCGCTTAGCCTGATGTATCCGCCCGATGAGATTGCCGACTACTCACGTGAACAATTCATGGACGACCTCCTGCGAGAGCACGAAACCGAGGTGCGCAATTGCCTGCGCAAAGGCGCGCACTGCGTACAGATCGACTTCACTGAAGGGCGGCTCGCAATAAAAGTTGACCCCTCGGGAAACCTCCTTCACAGCTTCATTGATCTCAATAATCTGGCGTTATCGAGGTTCTCCGACGCGGAGCGGCAACGCATCGGAGTTCATACCTGTCCGGGCGGAGACCTCGACTCGACTCATAGTGCGGACGTCGATTACTCGGAACTGCTTCCGAGCCTGTTCGAGCTGATGGCCGGGAATTTCTATATCGCGCTGGCGGGAGAGACAGATCGCGTGCGCGTTTTGAAAATCATCCGTGATCACATGAAGGCGAATCAGAGGATCTTCGTCGGCGTCGTCGCGCCGATTGACCCGCGCATCGAGACGCCAGAAGAAGTGCGCGACCGCGTGCTCGAGGCTGCTCGCTACATTCCAGTCGAGCAATTGGGCACGACAGACGATTGCGGCTTCTCACCGTTCTGCGACGATACTTCCACCACTCGCGATACAGCCTTCGCGAAGATCCGGGCACGCGTCCACGGCACAGCGGTGGCCCACAGCATTCTCAAGGGTGCTTGATGGAGAACGCCGAGCACGAACAGCTCCGTTCGGTTGCTTTGCGGAACGCGCAGCAGATTCTGCAGGCCCGTCGCCGTGCCGAAGATGCGTTGCGCAAGCAGACGGAATGGCTGCGCGTCACGCTTTCAAGCATAGGCGACGGCGTCATCAGCACGGACGCCGAAGGCAGGATTAGTTTCATGAACCGCGTCGCTGAGTCGCTCACCGGCTGGCAGGAGTCCGACGCCCTGGACCGCCCGCTAGAGGATGTTTTTCGCGTCATTGACGAGCAAAGCCGCGCCTCCGTCGAGAACCCGGCGATGAGGGCCTTGCGTGCAGAGAAAGTAGTAGAACTCACGAACCCTGCGTTGCTCATCGCCAAAGACGGCACCGAGCGGCCACTCGAGGACAGCGCAGCGCCCATTCGAGCCGCGAATGGCACGATCACCGGCGCGGTGCTTGTTTTCCGCGACGTCACCGACCGCAAAAAGGCCGATGATGAATTGCGCACCAGCGAACTTCGGCTTCGGCAACTCGCGTCCGACCTGTCGGTTGCCGACCGCCGCAAGAACGAATTTCTAGCGATGCTGGCGCACGAGCTTCGCAACCCACTGGCCCCGATCAGAAATGCGTTGAGCGTGATCCGTCTGACGAGTGGCAAAGGGAGCGCGGTGGACGAGGCGTCGGCGATGATGGAACGCCAGGTAGCCCAACTGTCGCGACTGGTGGACGATTTGCTCGACATCAACAGGATTACGCGTGGGAAGGTGGAGCTACGGAGGGAGCGAGTGGATTTGGCCTCCGTCGTTCATCATGCGGTCGAGGCGTGCCGACCTCTTTCCGACAGCATGCGACACGAGTTTTCCGTCGTGCTTCCGCCAGGCCCGATCCATGTGAACGGTGATCCGATGCGCCTGTCGCAGGTGGTGGGCAATCTGCTTAACAACGCTTGCAAATACACGCAGAAAGAAGGCTGCATTTCGCTAACTGTTGAGCGCGACGCAACGAGCGTGGCCATACGTGTGCGAGACAACGGCATCGGCATCGCGGCCGACCAGTTGCCGGTGATCTTCGAGATGTTTACCCAGCTCGATACGTCACCGGAGAGCTCGCAGAGCGGATTGGGCATCGGACTAACGCTTGTAAAAGAGCTGGTGGAAATGCATGGCGGGGAGGTCGAGGCGCATAGCTCCGGGGTCGGCCACGGCAGCGAGTTCACTATCAGGCTGCCGCTCTCGACACAATTGTCGAGCGAATCTGCGCCGGAACTGCCAGCGCCGGAACCACTCGCGGCCAATGGACGCCGCATTCTGATCGCCGACGACACCCGCGACTCGGCGACGTCACTTGCGATGTTGATGGAGCTTGCAAGCAACGAGACGCGCACTGTATTTGACGGCCTGGAAGCGGTCCAAGCGGCGGCGTTGTTCCGCCCTGACGTCGTGTTTCTGGATATCGGCATGCCCAAGCTCGATGGCTACGAAGCAGCCCGCAGGATTCGAGAGCAGCCGTGGGGCAAGAACATGTTTCTGGTCGCCCTTACGGGCTGGGGGCAGGACGAAGACAGACAGAAGTCCAAAGACGCCGGCTTTGATGCTCATCTGGTCAAACCCATAGATCACGCTGAACTTGTCGACTTGCTGGCAGATCTACAATTGGTTCGGCCGAGTTAGCAAGACCATTACGCGCCTGGCGAAAGATGCGGGGCTTGGCGCCACCGCATCTGACTGCCCAGCCGGCAAACACTCAAGCCATCGCAATTTCGGGAGTGCGTTGCTCCGCATGCGGACGGTCGCTACTCTTCAGGGCCGACTTCTTGCGCATAATTTCTTCCTTCCGGGCCGCGATCTGTTCCCCCAACGCGACGGTGTCGACCTTCGCTCTGCGCACCTTCGGAAACATCTCGCCTTCCTCTTCCTGTACGTGATGGTCGATGTACTCGCCAAGCACCTTGACCTTGGCGTCGTAGTGCCCATCAGAAGGCGAGGATCCTTCGATCTGAGCGATCAAGTCCTTGGCACTCGCATGCTCGATGTCGGCTTCGTCGATGAGTTCGACCTTGTCGATCGCTGCGCGCGCCGCCGGATAGAAAATTTCCTCTTCCGCAGTGGCGTGCGCGGTTAGCTCGGCACAGATCATCGCCGCCAGATCCTGCTTCTGTTTGTCAGACGCTTCAGCCTTGGCAAGGCGGTCATACTGCTTGAACAGTTTCTTCACGCGTGCGTGATCGGCCGTCAGCTGGGCGATCGCCTCATTCTTCGGCGTTTTGCCGGCCCCGCTGGAACGGCGAGGTGCGGATTTGCTGACGGCTCTTTTTCTAGAGGGTTGCTTGGACGATGATTTTTTGGTGGCCATAGTGTTCTCCGCTAGACACAAAAGGGACCGCCTTCGGCGGGCTGCTCTGCGAGCCAGGGCAACCCATATGCCTGAGCCCGCACAAAGACGTTGAAGCGCGCTTCGACGGCTAAAGTGGCGGCGGATCCATCTGCCGTTCGAAATGCCGGTGCCGTGCGATCGCAGCAACGAATGCTTTGACCACCGTCGCGTTGTCTTGGCCCCCGACGACCAGCAGCCCAGGATCGGCACCCCCTTTCGGTAACTGACGCGGGATGCCGGCGGCTTCGAGCAACGTACCTGCGCCCTCGAGTGCGAGGATCGGCTTGCAGTGCCGGTACTGATCCTTGATGAAGTCCATCGCGTGGCCGTTGGTTAACAGGCCGTCAATCGCTGCTTTGCCACTCGGCAACACCACAGCGTCAAACAACACGCCTGGCGCGGTTTCTAGCGTAACTTCGGCTTCTATGCCGGGGCGCGCAGCCGATTGCAAACGTCCAAGGCGGGGGCCCACATACCTCGGAACAGCGCCTTGCTCCATTAAAGCGTCGTGGATCGCTTGCGAAGCGGCGCCATCCATGCCATCAGCAACGATCAGGGCGATGCAGCGCGTCCGAATCGAGCCGTCACCGGGACGTGCCGTCAGCGATAGTGCTGGCGAACTGGTCACTTCCGGTTTGGCCAGCTTGGCGAGTACGCGTGGTAACGCCTCCGGGAGTTCGATGCCGAGCCCTTGCGCAACTCGCGACGCGAGCTGCTCGTCGACGTTTCTGAGCCCGGCCACCATGCGCGCGCGGATCGCCGGCGTTTCCACTTTGGTGAGCTCGAAGCGGAACGCGGCAACGATATGGTTCTGCTCGACCGGGCTCTGGCTCTTGTAGAACAGCGTCGCCTGCGTGTAGTGGTCGGCGAATTTCTCGGGTTTGCCGCGCAGCTTGTCGTCGCGGATCGGCTCGGGAAACGAGATGAAGCCCAACTTGCCTGCCTGAAACGGGCAACCGCCACCGAGCGAGTTCGGTTCGTACGACACGCGCCCGCGCGGGATCGCGTGACGGAACATGCCATCGCGCTGATTGTTGTGAACCTGATTCACCGAGGCGTTGATCGGCAGCTCGTGAAAATTGGGGCCACCGAGGCGGCTTAGCTGCGTGTCGAGGTACGAGTGGTTCCGTCCCTGCAGCAAAGGATCGTTGCTGAAGTCGATGCCGGGAATGATGTGGTGAGTCGCGAACGCCACCTGCTCAGTCTCGGCGAAGAAGTTGTCCGGATTGCGGTTCAACACCATCCTGCCCACAGCCCGCAGCGGCACCAGTTCTTCCGGCACGATCTTGGTCGGATCGAGGACGTCGAAACTGAACGCTTCCGCCTGTTCTTCCGTAAAAATTTGCAATGCCAGTTCCCATTCGGGGTACGCACCGCGTTCGATTGCTTCCCACAAATCCCGGCGATGGAAGTCGGGATCGGCGCCGTTGATCTTGACGGCCTCATCCCAAACGACCGAATGCGTACCAAGCACAGGATTCCAATGAAACTTGACGAACACCGACTCGCCTTTCGCGTTCACGAGGCGGAACGTGTGGACGCCGAATCCCTGCATCATTCGATAGCTGCGTGGAATCGCGCG
>JBDTQZ010000081.1:0-6864 GCA_039931935.1 Burkholderiaceae bacterium
GGGGATCTGCTGGTCTTCGTCGCCGACAAAATCGAGGTTGTGAGTCCCAGTTTGGCACGAGTCCGGCTCTATATGGGGAATAAACTCGGGTTTATGGACCCGAACAAGTATTGCTTTACCTGGGTGGTTGGTTTTCCCATGTTCGAAAAAGACGACAACGGGAAGCCCACCCCGATGCATCATCCGTTTACCAGCCCGAAGGACGGGCATGAAGACTATCTGTCGACTGATCCCACGCAGGCGCTGGCGAAGGCGTATGACTTCGTGCTTAACGGCTGGGAAATCGGCGGCGGGTCGATTCGTATTCATCGCGAAGACGTGCAAAGCAAGGTGTTCCGCGCGTTGAAGATCAGTGCCGAGGAAGCGGGCGCGAAATTCGGTTTCCTGCTCGACGCGCTGCAGTACGGTGCGCCGCCACACGGTGGCGTCGCGTTCGGACTGGACCGGCTCGTCGCGATGATGGCGGGCGCCGAATCGATCCGCGACGTGATCGCGTTTCCAAAGACTCAGCGTGCGCAGGACCTACTGACACAGGCGCCCAGCGAAGTTGATGAGAAGCAGCTGCGCGAACTGCACATCCGGGTACGGGGCGAAGCAAAGACGGTCGAACCCAGAGTCGCGTAGTTGCGTCGTCAACGCACGGGATGAAGATTCCGGAGTCGGTGCTTGTAGTCGTTTACACGCTGGCACTCGATGTGCTCATCATCGAGCGTGCCGACCATCCAGGGTTCTGGCAGTCGGTCACCGGCAGCAAGGAACTGCTCGACGAGCCACTGCGCACCGTATGTGTGCGTGAAATTGCTGAAGAGACAGGGCTTAGTGTGTCTGCCGAGCAGCTTGACGACTGGAAAATCAGTCATCGTTTCGCGATCTACGAGCATTGGCGTCATCGCTATGCGCAAGGCGTTACGCATAATACGGAGCATGTTTTTGGACTTTGCCTGCAGCAGCGGTTCGAGCCTCGCCTCAATCCGCTCGAACACATTCGGCATCGATGGCTCGCCTGGCGCGCCGCCGCAGATGCGTGCTTTTCCTGGACCAACGCAGAAGCAATTCGACGCTTGGAGAGTTTGGAGGCAAGTCGCAGCACTTAGCCTGATATTGGTGGTGTGCAGCGATGGGCGCGCTCAGCCGTTGCCGACCGTCACGGTCGAACGCGACGGCGACACGTTCTATGTCAATGCGCGCGCCAGCGTGGCAGTCGACCCGCGCGTCGCGTGGGACACCCTTACCGACTATGAGCACATGCGCGACTTCCTTCCAAATATCGAACGTTCCAAAGTGATCGCGCGCCAAGGTACGCGGTTGACGGTCGAGCATGTCGGACAGTTTCCTCTTTTCTTTTTCGATGTTCCGGTGCGCGTGCGCCTGGCCATTACTCAGCAGCCGTACGAGCGCATCGTTGCGCGCTCCGAGGCAGGCGAAGTCGATGGAGCGCCGCAGACACTGCGTTCGTTTGCTGGCACCTACAACCTGGCGGTCATTACGCTCGAACGGCGTGCCGGCGTACGACTCGAATACGAATCGCGCTTCGAGCTGGCCGAGCCGCTGCCTCCGATCGTCGGCGAATTATTCGGCACGGCGATGGTGACCAAGACCGTGCGCCTGCAGTTTGAGGCAATGGTGCGCGAGATGGTGCGGCGTCAGGCCGGCCGTGCTTCCATTGAGAAATCGCAATGAGTCAGATGGCGATGCGACGGATATCGAGCAGCACCGCCCCGCTTGCACTGGCCCTGCTGGTGCTGGCCGGCTGCTCGACCATCGATCCCTATTCATCGTTGCCGATGTCGCACAACCTGCAGCGCGAAGACGACGTCGGCTACTGCGCGCGATTGTTTGCCGATATCGATCGCCGTATCGACTCGCTGGGCGTGCGCGATGCCGAAACGCATCGCGTCGCCGGATTTCCCTACCTGCGCGTTGATCGCTTCAGCGCTGCGTTAGCGCAGCGTGCGACCAGTGCCTCGCAAGAGCGAGCGTGGCGCTCAAGATTGCAGCAGCTCGATGAAACGGCGCGCGCCAGCGAGTTGGCCAACGCGGCGCTGACTATCGAGGATCTGCCGCGTTGCCGAGAGCTGCTCGGCGTTGCGGATTCGGCGGCAGGCACCGAGCTGCGAGCCGCGGCGAAGGTTCCCGACGACTACAACATTGCCATGCGAACGCTCGGCCTCTATCCGTTGACGCGCTTGCCATTCGCCTCAGGTATCGCGCGGTGGCAGGCCGACACGCGTTCAGTGTTCGCGACGCCAATCGAAGCGCTGCCGGTGCGTGGCCGGCTGCAGCGCTATGCACCTGCCCCGCAGGCTCAAAAGCCAGCGCAATCTTTGCCAGTTGACGCACTCGGCATTCCTGTGCCTTCGGCAGCGGAAGCGGCGGCGCTCATCGTTCGGCACGCGCCGGTGCTGGAAATCGACGTCGCTGGAGACTTCGACCGGATCGGCGCACTTATGCTGGACGCGGATGACCGGGTAAGCGTCGATACGGTAGCGCCCGTTGTGTACACGCGCATCACATACACGCTGCTCGGGGGCGTGATTCATCCACAGTTGGTTTACACGTTCTGGTTTAGCGAGCGCCCACCAGCGCCCGGCAGCACCTTCGATCTGCTTGCGGGCAAGCTCGACGGCGTCGTGTGGCGAGTGACTATTGATTCAGCCGGCGACGCGCTGGTGTACGACAGCATTCATGCGTGCGGCTGTTATCACCTTTTCTTTTCGACAGATAAAGTGGTCGCACGCGATTTGCCTGAAACCCTGGATGAGTCACTGTTCGTTCCGCAAACGCTGCCTAGGGGCCCTTCGAGTGAGCGAGTCGTGCTGCGAGTCGAATCCGGCACACATTACTTGCAACGCGTACTGATGAGCTCGGAGAAAAGTTCGGTACCCGCGACGGTGTATCGGCTACACGACGAGCGCGCGCTGACTAGGCTGGCGCGCCACGGCGGCGGAACCCGCAGCGCCTACGGCGAGGACGGCATGATCGCCGGCAGCGAGCGCGGCGAGCGATGGTTTTTCTGGCCGATGGGCATCGAATCGGCTGGGCAGATGCGTCAGTGGGGCCATCATGCAACGGCGTTCGTCGGGCGCCGTCATTTCGACGATCCCCTGCTGTTAGACGCTTACTTCGAATTGCACCGCTGACAAAATAACAACCATGAAGATTCGAGTCGCTACCTACAACATTCACAAGGGCGTCACCGGTGGTCTGCGCAAGAGGGTGCGCATTCACGACGTGAAGCTCGCGCTGCATTCGATGGATGCCGACATCGTCTTCCTGCAGGAAGTGCAGGAAAAAAACGACCGGATGTCCCAGCGCAACGGCTACCCCGCAGGCACCCAGCTCGATTTTCTGTGCACGGGCAGCTACCTGCACCGCGCATACGGGATGAATGCGGTATATCCGCACGGTCATCACGGCAACGCCATCGTTTCGCGCCACGCTATCGGCCGCAGTCTCAATCACGATATTTCGGATCACGCGCTCGAAAAGCGTGGGCTGCTGCACGCCGTGTCGCACGTTGAAACGAGCAGAGGCGCGCTCGACGTACATCTGATCAACACCCACTTTGGTCTCATCAAGCGCAGCCGGGTTCGGCAGGCCGAATTCTTGATTGAGTTCGTAAAGACGGAGGTACCGAAGGGGGCACCGCTGATCATCGCCGGCGACTTCAACGACTGGCAGCGCGGGGTCGACGAGGTGCTGCACAACGAGCTTGACGTCTTCGAAGCGGCTTCAGAGTTCAACCGGCGTCAGTCAAAGCCGCGGCTGCGCGACAGGCTCGTGCCGTGGCGCGAGTTGCCACGCTCGCACGTTGCGCGTACCTATCCAAGCATGATGCCGTGGCTACAACTGGATCGCATTTACGTGCGCGGGTTCAAAGTCAACGATGTGCGTGTGCCGAAGGGCGTCGAATGGGCGCAGCGCTCTGATCACATGCCGCTGATTGCGGACATGGAAGTGGCGTGAGCGCTCTATCGAGATGAACGACGAGGCGTTGCTCGAGCCGCTGCCGGTGCAGCGTGCGCAGCGCGCTCTCCGAAAACTGTCGACCAGCACGCGACCGGTTACCTATGGTGGCAATCGAATCGAGCTGCTGCGAAGCGGTGAGGAGTATTTCCCGCGGTTGCTTGCGGCGATTGAGGCTGCAAAGCAATCGATCTACATTGAAGCCTACATTTTCGAGCTCGACGATATCGGCCAGAAAGTCAGCGATGCGCTGGCAGCCGCAGCACAGCGCGGCGTCTCGGTCCATTTATTGATCGACGGGTTCGGCTCGCAAGCTGGCGCCGATTTGTTGATTGCCAGGCTCCGACCACAGGGAGCGAAGGTCATCGTGTTTAGACGGGCGCGTTGGTGGCGACTCGAACGGCTGCTGCTGCGCCGGCTGCACCGCAAGGTTTCGCTGTTCGACGACCGTCTGGCGTTCGTCGGTGGCATCAACATCATCGACGACTATCACCATCCGGATCCGGAGCCGGTGCGCGCCAAACTGGGCCCACGCTTCGACTTTGCGGTCGCCTGCGAGGGTCCGCTGGTCGCTGCCATCGCGTTCACGGTGACGCGGCTTTGGTGGACGGTATCGGTGCTGCAATTGAAGCGGCGCCCATCGTCGCGGCCACAGCACATTGAGCCACCACCAGCCAAAGACGGCGTACGTGCCGCGCTGCTGCTGCGCGATAACCTCCGCAATCGACGCACGATCGAGCGCGCCTATATGGATGCTTTCGCGCACGCGCGGCACGAAGTGCTGATTGCGAATGCCTATTTTTTGCCGGGCAAGAAGTTTCGCGATGCGCTGTGCGATCTGGCCGAGCGCGGGGTGCGAGTACGGCTGCTGCTGCAGGGATTGGTCGAGTACCCACTGCAGCACTACGCGCAGCAGGCGTTGTACGGAAACTTGGTCAAGTGCGGAGTGCAGATTTACGAGTACACACCAAGCTACCTGCACGCAAAGGTGGCCGTTGTCGACCAAAAGTGGGCCACCGTGGGCTCAAGCAACATCGACCCGTACAGTCTCTTACTGGCCCGCGAAGCGAACGTGGCAGTTTATGACGACGATTTCGCGCATGACCTGCAGCAAGCACTCGAAGCGGCGATCGCAAACGACTCGACTGTCGTGGATGCGGACGCGTGCGCCCGTCGCAGCCGCTTGCGGCGCTCGATGAGCTGGGTTGCGTATCAACTGGTGCGCATGCTAACTCTCGTTGCGACTCGACGCGACGACGGCTAGAAAAGCGCCTCAGTCGCCACTCCCACGGCCGCATCGCATGACCGTTTGTCGCGCCCGCAATGGTGTTCGAGATCGGCTTCGAAGTGATTCAGCGCTCGTCACGCAAGAGTGGAATCTCGGTGCGCTTTCCGCGCATGTTGCGTTGGCGGCACGACAAAGCGGTTGACGAAGCCGATACCCTTTCGGTGTTGCAGTCACTGCTCGAGCTTACGGGTTAGACTTCTGACGTCGCAACAGCGGCGCCAAACTGATACGGAGGTCATTCATGAAATTTTACGTTCCTGTCGCGGCAGCGCTTATGGTGTTCGCGACCACCGCATTCGCATTTCACTGTCCGGCGGACATGAAAAAGATCGACGATGCGATGGCGAAGAATCCAAAATTAACCGAGGCGCAAATGGCGGACGTCAAGAAGTATCGCGCCGAAGGCGAGACGCTGCACAAGGCCGGGAAACATCAAGAGTCGGTCGACACGCTTGCCAAAGCGATGACGATCCTGAACATCAAGCCCTAGTAGACATCCAACGATGAAGCGCCGCCTGCGGGCGGCGTTTTCTTTTCGCGCGCCACCGTGTGATTGATAGAGGTCTACCGCCCCGAACAGGAGCTCGACATCGAGCGCCTGCGCGCCGCACTCGGCCGAATGCGGGGGCAGAAGGTGGTCTACCGGCTGCTTTCGCCCCCGACACCGTTCGCCTTCCCGTTGATGGCCGAGCGGCTACGCGAACAGGCGACCTGAGAAGTTCGGAGCGCGAATCGAGCGGATGATCGCCGATCTGGAGCGTGCGGCGGCGGCCTGAACTGTTCCATACCAGATGTTGTGTCCACGAGAGCAGAACACCTATTTCTTGTATAGCTTTCGTGCGCGGTAAACACGTTGGTCAGCGCGTTTCAGAGGGGAAAACGCGTTGCTGACATGCAATTCCCCTCTGGAAATTGTTTTTTCCTCTTGTATTTCACTCCGATTCGCTTAGGATCGCGTCACGCAACGAGAGCGCTCTCTGTTAGTTTTGGATTGAGAACCCTGTCGCTGTGACCAACCCCGAGAAGGAGAAAGTAATGGCAATGAAGAAGGCAAAGAAAGCGGGAAAGAAATCAGCCAAGAAATCGTCGGCAAAAAAAGCATCAAAGAAAGTAGCCAAGAAGTCTGTGAAGAAAGCGCCGGCCAAAAAAGTTGCAAAAAAGAAAACTGCACGTAAGCCGAACGCGGCATTCATGAAGCCGATGATGCCGACCGGCCCGTTGGCAGCGATCATCGGCTCAGTGCCGATGCCGCGCACCGAAGTCACCAGCCAAATTTGGAAATACATCAAGAAGAACAACCTGCAAGACAAAGCGAATCGCCGCATGATCAATGCGGACGATAAGCTACGCGCGTTGTTTGGCAAGGCGCAAGCATCGATGTTCGAGCTCACCAAGTACGTCAGTAAGCATCTGAAGTAATCCGTCGTTTTCGCTGCACGAAACAAAGGCCACGCACGCGTGGCCTTTGTCTTTCAATGCGCCTTAGCCGTATGCAGCTGGGCTTCGCGGACGGATGCCAAGTACTTCCCGCTGTGCACGCGCCACTGCTTCCGCGCCGCACGCGGACGGCATGGGTCGCTCGGTACGCGGCTGAGCGGTCGACCCGGAGC
>JBDTQZ010000082.1:0-6854 GCA_039931935.1 Burkholderiaceae bacterium
AGTATGCAGTTCCGACGGTGCCGTTCGGCAAGGTCGCGGGATTCACGGTGATCGCTGCGTTGATGGTGACGGCATAAGCACGCGAACCGGTCGCACCGAGACCATCCGTCGCTGTAATCGTGAAGTTGCTGGTCGCTGCTGTGGTCGGAGTACCGGTAATCGCACCCGTGGCCGCGTTCAGCGAAAGTCCCGCCGGCAAACTGCCTACAGAAACGCTAAACGTATACGAGCCAGTGCCACCCGTTGCGCTGACTGTCTGCGAGTACGCAGTCCCGACCGTTCCATTCGGCAACGTTGCCGGGTTCACGGTTATGGCTGCGTTGATCGTCACGGCGTAAGCCTGTGAGCCGGTCGCGCCCAGGCCATCGGTCGCCGTGATGGTGAAGTTTGATGTCGCCGCGGTGGTTGGAGTACCGGTGATCGCGCCGCTGCCAGCATTCAATGACAACCCTGCCGGCAAGCTGCCGGCGGAGACGCTGAACGTATATGAGCCCGTGCCACCCGTTGCACTGACCGTCTGCGAATACGCGATGCCAACTGTGCCATTCGGCAGCGTTGCCGGATTGACGGCAACGGCCGCATTGATAGTCGTGCTGTAAGCGCGCGCGCCCGTCGCACCGAGACCATCGGTTGCTGTGATCGTGAAGTTGCTGGTCGCGGCCGTGGTCGGCGTGCCGGTGATCGCGCCGGTAGCGGCGTTCAACGAAAGCCCCGCCGGCAGGCTGCCTGCAGAGAGACTAAACGTATATGAGCCAGTGCCACCCGTTGCGCTCACGGTTTGCGAGTACGCAGTTCCGACGGCGCCATTAGGCAAAGTCGCCGGGTTAACGGTGATTGCCGCGTTTATCGTGACGGCGTACGCGCGCGATCCGGTCGCTGCTAATCCGTCTGTCGCCGTGATCGTGAAGTTGCTGGTCGCTGCTGTTGTCGGTGTGCCGGTTATTGCGCCAGTGCCCGCGTTCAACGAAAGACCCGCTGGCAAGCTGCCTACAGAGACACTGAAGGTGTAGGAGCCGTTGCCGCCTGTGGCGCTGACTGTCTGAGAATATGCAACGCCAACTGTGCCATTAGGTAGCGTCGCCGGATTGACCGTGATCGCCGGATTGATCGTGACGCTGTAAGCACGCGCGTTGCTGGCACCGAGACTATCGGTTGCAGTAATCGTGAAGTTCGAAGTCGCGGCCGTGGTTGGCGTACCGGTAATCGCACCCGTGGCCGCATTGAGCGACAACCCTGCGGGCAGACTGCCCGCGGAGACACTAAACGTGTAAGGGCCAGTGCCACCGGTGGCACTGACGGTTTGCGAGTAAGCAGTGCTGACCGTGCCGTTCGGCAGCGTTGCCGGATTGACTGTAATCGCGGAAGCGCTGGTTGTCCCGGAGTACGCCCGTGACCCCGTCGAATCCGCGGCGTCGATTGCGGCGATTGTGAAGCTAAATGCACCGGCCGTCGTTGGTGTTCCGCTGATCACGCCGGTAGAGGCATTCAGCGTTAACCCCGCGGGCAATGCTCCGGCCGAGACGCTATACGTATAAGGTCCCAAGCCGCCCGATGCGGTGATCGTCTGGTTATACGGCGTGCCAACCGTTGGGTTTGGCACGCTCACCGGAGCAATCGTCAGCGCGGTACAGGTTCCAGCAGGGCCCGCGGTGACTTGGATCTTTAGGCCCTTATTTCCAAGGAAGTCGGCCACGATCGGCGTGGGCGATGAAGAATCCGTAACGCGAATATCCTGGCCCTTGTTGCCATTGGACTCATTGCAACTGATTACGCCAGAGACAACTCCGCTTGGCGAAATAATCAGTCGCAACGGCAGCGTTGGCCCATTCAGAATCGTCACTGTGTACGGCCCGATCCCTCCGCTGATTGGAATCGTGTGGCTGTAAGCAACACCCCGACGCGCTTGTGGGAGGTCTTCATCAATCGTGATGCCATTGACGGTCTGTGTGGCAGAAACCGAAAAGCTTGCCGCTAGCGCGGCCATAAATAACAACACACTCGCCCGTACGCATCGGATTAACCGCGATGCGTAACCCACCGCGCCTTGTCGCGGTACATCGGTTTGCTTTTGCATGCGCGTCGCTACGGACTGCGTCGCTCCGCTGCCTCTCGTGTGCATCGAAACCCCCGCAGCAAGCTGTGCTTGCGGCCCCCTGTAGTTACTAACGCGCCGCGCGGGTAAATACTGCACGGCAGTACGGGAGGGATTTTTTCAGTGAGGACGGCAATGCAATCGAGGCCGCATCCAGAGCCTTAGTGCCCTATTCGTGGGATGCGTCAGCGCACTTCCTACAAGATCGCGTAGGACAAAACCTACTCAGCGCCAGCGCCGTGCGACGCAGGCGTTTCGTCAGCTATCTCTTCGTGATGATGCGATCCCAGCCAACGGCCGAGAGCCTGCTCCATCAGCGTGTACATCGTCGGCACGACGTAAAGTGTGAGTACTGTCCCAAACGACAACCCACCCACAATAACCCAGCCGATTTGAATGCGGCTTTCGGCGCCGGCGCCCGACGACATTGCGAGCGGCAATGCGCCGAGCACCATTGCGCCGGTCGTCATCAGGATCGGCCTCAATCGCAATACCGCAGAATGGCGAATCGCATCGAACAGATGCTCGCCCCGTTCCTGCAGCTGGTTCGCAAACTCAACGATCAAGATGCCGTGCTTGGTGATCAACCCCACCAACGTAATCACCCCTATCTGGCTGTAGATGTTCCAGGTACCACCGGTCAGCCACAACGCGAACAACGCACCCGCCATCGACAGCGGTACCGACAGCATGATGACGAAAGGATCGGCAAAGCTTTCGAACTGGGCCGACAGCACCAGGTAGATGAAGATCAACGCAAGAGCCAGCGTCAGGTAAAAGCCGCCGCGGGCATCACGAAACTCGCGCGACTGCCCGTTCAAGTCGGTCAGCGCATCCGGTGGCAACACGCGCCGCGCGGTCTCGTCCATCATCTTCAGAGCATCACCGATCGTGTAACCAGGTGCCAGGCTGGCGGTGATCGCCACCGCGCGCAGCCGCTGAAAGTGATTCAGCGATGAAGGCGACACGCCTTCGAGCACCGTCACGACGTTCGCCAATTGCACCATCGAGCCGTCGCGGCCTCGCACGTAGATATCACTGATGTCATTCGGCCGGCTGCGATCACGCGGCGCGACCTGCACGATCACGTCGTACTGCTCGCCGTCCTTCTTGAAGCGTGTGATCTGGCTGCCGCCGAGCATCGTCTGCAGCGTGCGGCCGACGGCCTCCACCGGAATTCCAAGATCGCCAAGCTTGTCGCGATTGATGTCAACTCTGAGCTCAGGAGTGTTCAGCCGCAGGTCCGACTGCGGATTCATCACGATCCCCGTCTTCGAGATCTCGGCGATGAAGTTCTGCACGATTCGATCGAGCTCCGCGTACGGCAACTGCGCCATCACAATGTATTCGACGGGCAACGAACGCGCTGACTGACCAAGCGAAGGCGGATTCACTGCGAAGCCGATGATCCCGGGCAGACTCTGGAACTGCTGATTCAACTCGCGCGCGATGTCCTGCTGCTTGCGCTTGCGCTCCTCCCACGGCTTCAGACGCAGGACCGCGGTGCCGAAGTCCACCGACGGGAAACCTGCAATCGCGTTGTACGCGGCAGCTTCGGGAATCGTTGCGAAAAACCTTTCAACCGGTCGCAGCTGCTCCGAGGTGTAGTCGACCGTCGCACCTGGCGGCGCTTGCATGCGGCCGAATATCACGCCCCGGTCTTCCAACGGCGCGAGCTCGGAACGCAGCAGCGAGAAAAACAGCGCCGCAACCCCGGCAGTGATCAGCCACACGACCACGACAATCCAGCGACGGTCCAGCAGCCACGCCAGCGAACGCGCGTAGCCGTTGGTCAGCGCAGTCAGCCACCCCTCGACCATCGTAAATATCCGGCCGTGCTTGTGTTCCTGCTTCAAAAGCTTGCTGCACATCATCGGTGACAGAGTTAGCGCGACGAAGCCGGACACCAATACCGCGCCCGCCAGCGTCAGGGCAAATTCGATAAAGAGCCTCCCGGTACGCCCAGTCGCAAATGCAAGTGGTGCAAATACCGCGGTCAACGTCAGCGTCATTGCGACGACCGCGAAGCCGATCTCCTTGATGCCCTTAATTGCCGCCGACACGCGCTCCATGCCGGATTCGACGTTTCGATAGATGTTTTCCAGCACGACGATCGCGTCGTCAACCACGAGACCGATCGCGAGCACCATGGCCAGTAACGTCAGCGTATTGACCGTGAATCCAAATGCGTACATCAGTGCAAAGGAACCCACTAGCGCCAGCGGAATCGTCACCAGCGGTATCAACGTGGCGCGCACGTTGCGCAGGAAAAAGAAAATCACCAACGCAACCAGCAACACAGCCTCGGCGACCGTCGTGAAAACCGATTTGATCGAACGGTCGATAAACACGGATGAGTCGTAGCTGATGTTGACGCTCATGCCCGGCGGCAGGCTCGGGTTGATCTTGACGAGTTCTTCGCGCAGCGCCTTCGACAAGTCGAGTGGATTCGCAACGGCCTGTTTGATCAACCCCATGTTGATCGAGGGTTCGCCGTTATATCGAGCGATCACGCGCTCGCTGACCGCGCCGACACCCACATCGGCGATGTCGCGCAGTCGCACCGGATAGCCTTTCGAAGTCGCGACGATCAGATTTTCAAACTGCTCACGCGTGCTGACGTCGGTCGAAGCAACGATCGAGAACTCGCGCTGCGCCGATTCGATGCGCCCGGACGGCAGTTCGAGGTTCTGCCGCCGCAGCGCGTTTTCGACATCCTGCGGCGTCAAGCCGTAGCCGGCGAGTCGATCGCGGTCGACGTTGATCCGCATCGACGTCACTCGCTCGCCAAAGATGCGCACATCGGCAGCGCCCGGCAGCACCGAGAGCCTCGGCTTCACATAACGCGTCAGATAGTCGGATACTTCGAGAGGCGTGCGGCCGCCGGCGGCGACCGACATCCAGATCACCGGAAACGCATCGGCTTCGACCTTCGCGATCACGGGTTCATCGACGGTATCGGGCAATCTCGCGCGCACGCGTGCCACTTTGTCACGCACGTCGGCCGCGGCTGAATCGGGATCCCGCGTGATGCGGAAACGCACGTCGATACTGCTTCGTTCGGATTGCGAGCGCGACGTCATAAGCTCGACGCCCTCGATGCCGGCCAGCGAGTCTTCGAGCACTTTGGTGATCTGCGATTCGATCACGTCGGCCGACGCACCCGGATACGTCGTGTTGACGCTGACAATCGGCTCGTCGATGCGCGGATACTCGCGCACGGCGAGCCGCGTGTAGGAAATTGCGCCGATGACCAGCACGAGAAGTGACAGCACGGTCGACAACACCGGGCGGCGTATGCACAGCTCGAACAGACTCATGCGAACAGCTGCATCGGCGCCATGGCGGCCTTCAGCGGAGCAGCCTTCGGTTCAACTTTTCCGCTGCCCTCGCCCTTCGGCGCTCCACGCGAGGTACCCGGCGCATTGGGCGGCAAGACCTGCACGGGTTGTCCGTCGCGTGACAAACGCATGCCTGCGGTCACGACTTGATCGCCGCTCTTAAGCCCGTCGACGATTTCCACCAGCGCCTCGCGTCGCACTCCAATTTTCACCGGGATGCGACGCGCCTGCCCGTCGACCACCTTGAAGACGTAGAACTCCGCGCCCTGCGGCACGATCGCCTCTTCCGGGACCAGCAGCGCATTAGACCGCTCGCCAACGATCACGCGCACGCGCACGAACATCCCTGGCCGCAGCTTCCCATCGGTGTTCTCAAGGCGCGCGCGTATCTCGAGCGAGCGGCCATTGGCGTCGATGCGCGGATTGATCGCGTCAATGAGACCGCTGAACCGCTCGCCCGGAAGCGCATCGGCCACGACTCCGATCACTTGTCCGACCTTGATCTGCGTCAGATTGCGCTCAGGCAATCGAAAATCGACTTTCAGGATGCGCACGTCTTCGACGTTGACCAGATCAGCGCCGTCCTTGACGTAATCGCCGAGGCTCACGCCGCGGATGCCAACCACGCCGTCAAACGGCGCGAGGATGCGCATCTTTGACAACCTCGCTTGCGCGAGCTTCAACTTCGCCTCTGCCACCTGCGCATTGGATGCCGCCGTGTCCTGAGCGCTCGAGCTGATGAACTTGCGGCTCGCAAGGTCTTCGCTGCGCCTGAGGTTCGACAACGCCAGGTCGTACTCGGCTCTCATCTGCGCCACTTCAGCCTCGTTCAGCGCGTTGTCGAGCGCAATCAGCAGTTGCCCCTTACGCACGACCTGCCCATCTTTGAAGCCGATTGCGGAAATCCGGCCGGGCACTTCGGGTCGCAGGATCACACTTTCATTCGACTGCAGCGAACCTACCGCCTGCAAGTCCTCCTGCACCGTCGTCGGCTTGACTTGGAACACCTCGACGGCGATCGGCGCGCTAGCGCCACCTTTGGTCGTTCCGGGCGCCCTCGCTGATTTCGACGAGACAGAAGCGGCCGTGGCCTTGACTCCGGCAACCGCGTTCGGGCCGGGCGACAACCGATCCACCGCAAAATAGGCGAGAACGGCGACGATCACTAAGGCAACGACCGCCACAACGGTCGTTCGATTTCTCTTCATGTCGAGACGCTGCGCGTCGCGCAACTTGTTGATTGAATTTAACACCCGCAGGCGGGCGCGTTACGTCGGCTGGCTAGATGCAGACACCGATTCAGCCCCGCGGTTCGCCAGCTCGTCGGCTCGTTCGTTACCGACGTTGCCCGAATGTCCGCGCACCCAGCGCCATTCGATCTCGTGTTTGGCTGCCGCGTCGAACAAACGTTGCCACAAATC
>JBDTQZ010000083.1:0-6853 GCA_039931935.1 Burkholderiaceae bacterium
CAGCATAAAAGCGCGGCGGACAAACCGGCGGCCGATGCGGCCGCCGACAAGGCAGCCCGCGCCAAGAGCCAATAAGTTCGCGTTTTCCATAAAATAGAAGCCGCCAGCACGGCGGCTTTTTTTTCGCTGCGATGACGCCCGATAACGACGTCGATCCCCTGACGGCAACACCGATTTTCGAGCCCGAATCGGTGCCGCACGATCCGGCGTTTGCCGCGGTCGAAGCGCGCGGCGCCGCCGTCAACCCAAGCGAGCTTCGTGCTCCGGCGATCCGGCAGCGCTTCGCGTCGCCTCCCGCTTGGCAGCCCGAGATGCGCGCCGACATGCGCTTGTTCAACCCGGACAGAGCACCGCGCGCGGCGTCGGTGCTGATTCCAATGGTCGTGCACGCGGAGGCGGTTTGCGTACTGCTTACCGAGCGCACCGCGCACTTGCATGATCATGCCGGACAGATCAGCTTCCCCGGCGGTCGAGTCGAAGAGGGAGACGCCGACGCCATCGCGACGGCGTTGCGCGAAGCACACGAGGAAATCGGCCTACAGCCGGCCATCGTGGACGTGATCGGAACCTTGCCTGAATATCTGACGGCGACCGGTTACACGGTGACACCGGTGATCGGTCTGATCGAGGAACCGTTTTCACCGGTGCTCGATACATTCGAGGTCTCGGAAGTGTTCCAAGTCCCGCTGGCGTTCCTGATGGATCCAATCAACCACGAGCGCAGAATCTTTCAACTCGGCAATATCGGTCGGACGTTTTATGCGATGCCGTATGCGACACCGGAGCGTGCTGCTCACGGTCGACGTTATTTCATTTGGGGCGCAACGGCTGCGATCTTGCGCAACCTATATCAATTCCTGCGCGCACCACATTAAGATCATTCACTCAGAGAAGCCGACGCTTTCGCGCCGGCGACGGATGATTGGCAAGTATTCATGAGCTGGGTATCTCTAGTCATCACGTTGTTGCTTGAGCAAGTGCGTCCTTTGCCGACGGCGAATCCGGTCTATAGCGGTGTGCGGCAAATTTCGGCGTGGGCAGAACGGAACCTGAACGCAGGTCGCTGGCAACACGGTGTCTATGCATGGCTGTTAGTGGTCGTTGGACTCGCACTCGTCGTCGGTGCGATCTATTCGATAGCAATCTCAATCCACTGGCTGCTCGGCCTGGCTGTCAATGTCGCCGTGCTCTACTTCGCGCTTGGATTCCGACAGTTCAGCCATCGGGGCACAGAGATTCAGATCGCGCTGGCCAATGGTGATCTGATCGCGGCCCGCAACGAGCTGACGGCATGGAAACGGCAAGTCGATCCCACCTATTCCGCGGCAGATCTTGACCAGCCTGAAGTTGTGCGACAGGCGATCGAGCACGGTCTGCTGCTGGCGCAACGACATGTTTTCGGCGTGTTCCTCTGGTTTGTGGTGCTGCCGGGCCCGATCGGAGCCGTCTTTTATCGGCTTGCCGAGCATGTTTCGCGTGCTTGGAATCGGCCGCCGTCGAGTGCAACACCACCCGATCGCTTCGGCGATTTTGCGCGGCGCGCATTTGCGTGGATCGATTGGGCGCCGGCGCGGCTGACTGCGCTCGGATTTGCTGTCGTCGGCGACTTCGAGGGCGCGATCTACTGCTGGCGCCAAGTATCGCGTCAGCAACCCACAGACGGCATGCCCGCACCGGATTCGCGAACGCTGATTCTGGCAGCCGCCAGTGGTGCGCTCAATTTGCGGCTAATGCCGGCCGTTGAAAGCGCGCGCTATTTCGATGAGGTCGGCAACGAAGGCGCCGGTCTCGCTGAGCCAAGGCCACCAGCATTACGCGCCGTAGTCGGACTGGTATGGCGCACGCTGCTGTTGTGGCTCGTCTTGTTGTTGCTCCTGACTCTGGCGAGTCTGTTCGCTTAAGGCCCTGGGCGCGCGGCCCCGCATTGCCAGCAGCCGCCGAATTGCGGCTCCGAATACTCGCCGCACTGGGTGCACTGCCAATGCGGTCCGTGTATCGGCTGCCTTAGCATCTGCAGTATTTCGCGTGCGCGCGGCTCGTCGTGATCCTGTTCGATCCAGACCTGCGGAGCGCACTCGAGAAATGGAATTTCTCCGAGGGCGCCCGACAACGCGGTGTTGCGCAGCTCACAGCGAATTCCAGCGGCGCGCAGCGTATCGGCCCAAATCGAGGCTTGCAACGTGTTGTCGGCACGCGCGAGTAGCTTCATGCCAGCGCTGCTGTTGCAAGCGAACGATAGAACTCGTAACGCTCGGGTGTGATGCCGCCGTCGGCGAACGCCGCACGGATGGCGCATCCGGGTTCCTGCAGATGACGGCAGTCCTGAAATCGACAGTGCCCGATCAATGCGCTGAATTCGGGAAACGTTGCCGCGATCTGATCGAAGTGCAGGTGTGTGAGTCCGAATTCTTCAAAGCCGGCGGAGTCGACCAATGCGCTGTCGCCATCGAAACTGAACCAGCGCGAGGCGGTAGTCGTTTGCTTGCCCGCATTGAGGCGCTCTGAAAACTCCTGCGTGCGAGCGCGTGCATCGGGAATCACCATATTAAGCAGCGTCGACTTCCCCATACCCGATTGTCCGACCATCAAGCTCTTGCGCCCCGCGACTTCGTGCAGCAACAGTTCGCGTGCCCGACCGCTGTCTGCCTTGGCCGATAGCGTCAGCGTGCGCCACCCCAATTCAGAGATCTGCCGCAGAAAGTGGATCGCATCGTCAGACTCCGCCAGATCCGCCTTGTTACGCAGGACCAGCGGTTCGATGCCCCCCGCGGATGCCGCCACCAATGCCTTCCAGACAAACCAGCGGTTAAATGCCGGGCGCGCGGCAAAAACGACGATCACCTGATCGACATTCGCCGCGAGCTCTTTGGTTCGATATTTATCGGTGCGAAAAAGAAGCGTCGTGCGCGGCTCGATCGACTCGATCCGTGCCTGCTCCGCGGATGTGACGCTCGCCATCACACAGTCGCCTACGACGATGTCTTCGCGCCTCCCGCGACGCGTGGCCTGCCAAATTTGCGTCGCATCGGCAATCAATGATTGCCGGCCGAAGGTTGCGATCACACGCGCGCGCACGTGCAGCGGGCGCGTCACGCGACGCCAGGCCTAGGCATGCGTTTGCGAGTAAAGAGCGTCGGCCTTGGCGGCGCAGATGAAATCGTTTTCCGAAATGCCGTTAACCGAATGCGTGTTGTAACGGACTTCGCAACGGTTGTATCCGACGTGCAAGTCCGGATGATGATCTTCCCGATGCACGATGTACGCAAGCGCGTTAACGAATGCCAGCGTCTCGTAATAGTTCTCGAAGTGATAGACCTTTGTCAGCGTGCCGCTGTCAACGCTCCACCTGTCGAGTACGGCAAGCTGTGCACGAGCATCGGCGTCGCTCATCGCGACACCTTTGACTTCACGGCAGTGCGACGCCACCAATTGCTCGACGGTTTTCATCGCAAGGGTCTTGGGTTGAACGTCATGCGGCCGCCCGTAACAGGCGCTCGATGCGGATGGACGCCGGCGGATGGCTGTCGTAGAACGCCGAGTGCACGGGATCCGGCGTCAATGTCGACGCGTTATCTTGGTAGAGCTTGACCAGCGCATTGACCAGATCGCTTGCCGAAGCGTTGCGTGCAGCGAACCGGTCGGCCTCGAACTCGTGCTTGCGCGACATGATGCTCGCGAGTGGTGCAAAAACGAATGTGAATACGGGTAGCGCAAGCATGAAGAGCACCAGCGCGACCCCTTGATTTGCTCCGCCGGCTGATGGCTCCACGCCGAGCCCCGCAAAAAACCAGGGTTGAGTGATCAGCCATCCGAGTAATGCCAGCACGCCCAGACTCGCCAGAAAAGAAAACACGAGCCGCTTCGCAATGTGCTTCAACTTGAAGTGTCCGAGCTCGTGCGCCAGCACCGCTTCGATCTCGGGTGGCAGCAGCCGCTCGATCAGCGTATCGAAAAACACTATGCGCTTCGCGCGGCCGAGGCCGGTGAAATATGCATTGCCGTGCGCAGAGCGTCGCGAGCCGTCCATGACGAACACGCCCTTGCTCGCGAATCCGGTGCGGCTCAGCAGCGCGCCGATGCGCTCGGACAGCGCAGAATCCTTCAGGGGTTCGAACTTGTTGAAGATCGGTGCAATCAGGGTGGGATACAGCAACAACACTAGCGCGTTGAAGGCAACCCAGAGCAACCAAACGTAGATCCACCATGCATCACCCGCTTTTTGCATCAGCCAGATCGTGGTGGCAAGAAGAGGCAGGCCAAGCGCAGAAGCAACTGCGAGTGACTTGACGAGGTCGAGGATCCAGAGTCGCAGCGTCATCCTGTTAAAGCCGAAGCGCTGCTCGATCCGGAATTGCCGGATCCACGAGAACGGCAGGTCGATTACAGCGAGCACAAGGACGACGGCGGCCACGACCGCGACCTGATACAACAGATCGTTCGCGATCAGCGTGCGCAACGTGTCGCTGATCCATTGCAGCCCTCCGAGCAAGGTCAACGAAACGAGAGCCGCCGCGCCGACCGCGGTCTCGACGATCCCGAGCCGCGTTTTCTCAATGGTGTAATGCGCCGCCTTGCGATGTGCTTCGAGCGTCACCCGGTCGGCAAATTGTGTCGGGACCTGTTCGGCGTGTGCAGCGACGTATCGAATCTGGCGCGACGCCAGCCAGTACCGAACGCCGATCATCAGCGACAGGAAAAAAACAAACAGGCTGGTCAGCAGCAAGGCCATCGTCTAGGTAGTTTCGAAGCTTCGCGCTTGAAATGCATCGCGCGCGTCTCGCTATGCCAGAATCGCGCGCCGTTCGCTGAAAGCGTGGGTCAACATGTATTGAAAATTATGTCACAGCACCTGCGCTTCTCAGAGATGAATCTGGTTTGGGTCGACATGGAAATGTCCGGCCTGAATCCGGATTCAGATCGCGTGCTGGAAATTGCCGTCGTCGTCACCGGCCCGGAACTGGACGTGATCGAAGAGGGCCCGGTGCTGGTTCTGCGGCAGGCGGGGCGTGTGCTGGACGGCATGGATCGCTGGAACACCGCCACCCATGCACGCTCGGGACTGATCGACAAGGTGCGATCGTCGGCGCTCGACGAAGAGCAGGCAAGCGACGTACTGATCGAGTTTCTAAAGTCGCTGGTCCCGGCAGGCAAGTCGCCAATGTGCGGCAACTCGATTTGCCAGGACCGCCGCTTCATGGCGCGCTGGATGCCGCGACTGGAAGCGTTCTTTCACTATCGAAACGTTGATGTCAGCACGCTAAAAGAGCTGGCGCGGCGCTGGCAGCCCGCCGTGGTTCGGTCGTTCGAGAAAAAAAGCCGGCACGAAGCGCTGGCGGATATTCATGAATCGATCGAAGAGCTGAAACATTATCGCAAGGAGATGTTTCGGCTCTAGCTCCGGTCTCGGGACTTGTTGGTGTCGGCCTCGTTTTCAGATTGCGCCGCCGCGGCAACGACTGCGGTTGCCGTTGCTGCGGTCGCTTCGGGAACGTCGCTGTTGCGGGTCGTGATCCAAGCACGGCCGAGCGAGACGCCGAGTGCCAGCAATACCGGCCCAAGGATCACACCAATGAAACCAAAAGCCAGCACGCCGCCAAGTACGCCAAGAAAGATCAGTGCCAGTGACAAAGTCGACCCGCGCGCGATCAACAATGGCTTCAAGAAGTTATCGATGCTGCTGATGACCGCAGCTCCCCAGATGACCATGAAGACCGCCCAGCCCGGCTCCCCCTGCATGTATAGCCAGACGGCAGCACCGCCCCACAGCACGACTGGTCCCATCGGCACGACCGACAACACGAACGTTCCGACGCTCAGCAGAAACGCGCCCGGTACCCCCGCGACCAGAAAGCCGATGTAGGCCACGAGGGCCTGTGCGGCTGCGGTCCCGACGATACTGATGAATACGCTGCGCGTGGTACCTACGACGATCGACAACACTTCATCGCTCATCCGGCCGGACAGGCGGCGCGATATGCGATGCGTCAGCTGCGCGATTCGCTCGCCGTCGCGGTAGTAAAAGAAAACGATGAACGCGACCAACAGCAGTTGCAGGAGTCCATCGCCAAGTATTCGCACGAAGGCGAGCGACAGCTTTCCGGCAGGCTCGAGCGCCCGCTGCAGCAACGCGGCGGACTGCGTCCGGTCTGCCAGCAGCGACGTCAACCACTGGAACGTGCTTTCGCCCACGATCGGGATGCTCTTGAGCAGCTCGGGAGCGCGCAGATCGTCGGGCCGCCAATTGCGGGCTGCAGAGAACAGGGCAGGCAAGTTCTCAGTTGCCGCTTCAGCCAGGAGAGCGACGGGGACAATGACCGTCACCAACATCAGCAACAACATAACCGACGCGCCCACCGTCGAGCTACCGCGCAAGTGGGCCTGCAGCTTCTGGTACGCAGGCCACGTCGCGATAGCCAGCACACCGGCCACCAGCAGCGCGCCAAGGAACGGCTGCAGCACCAGGTAAATGCCAACGACGACCAGCGCGGCGCCAGCCACGCGAAAAATAAGATCGAACCTGCCCTGCATCGAAGATCGTTCGGTGCGCGGCGGAAGAGGGGTGGGGGTCAAGGATGATTTCATCGAACAGGTCTCGCCGTCAGGAATCGAACCTGAATCCCACGCTTAGGAGGCATGTGCACTATCCATTGTGCTACGGCGAGCGCGCGGCAGTATATCCAGCGGCTGACGTAGACTGCGCGCGCTTTTACCGAGACATACAACCGACGATGCAGGGTAATCAGCGCCCTTCGCGGCGCGGGAGCGACTACCGCGAAGATTCGATTCGCGTGCTGAAGGGGCTCGAGCCGGTCAGGCAGCGCCCCGGCATGTACACGCGCACTGAAAGCCCGCT
>JBDTQZ010000084.1:0-6843 GCA_039931935.1 Burkholderiaceae bacterium
AGTATTCGGTCGAGCACCTCAATGAAAACGTTTTCTGCAAAGCACCATGAAGTCCAGCGCAGCTGGCTACTTGTTGACGGCAACGAGAAAGTCGTAGGCCGCCTTGCTAGCCAGATCGCTTTGCGTCTGCGCGGCAAGCACAAGCCCGAGTACACGCCGCACGTCGATACCGGCGACTATATCGTCGTGGTCAACGCCGCGAAGCTTCGCATGACCGGAAATAAAAGCGAAGACAAGACGTATTACCGCCACAGCGGTTACCCCGGTGGCGTCTACGAAACCAATTTCAAGAAAATGCAGGAACGCTTCCCGGGCCGTGCATTGCATCTGGCAGTGAAGGGCATGCTTCCCAAGGGCCCCCTTGGGTACGCGATGATCAAGAAACTCAAGATTTACGCGGCCGACGAGCATCCGCACACCGCGCAACAGCCCAAGGCTCTCGAAATTTAATGCGATCGTCGACGACGACCGATTACGAACGATTGGTACAGAAATGATTGGTAATTACAACTATGGAACCGGGCGTCGCAAGAGTTCGGTGGCGCGCGTATTCATGAAGCGCGCTGATGGATCAAAACCGGGCGCAATCGTGATTAACGGCCGCTCAATCGACGAATATTTTCAGCGCGAAACGGGCCGCATGATCGCCCGGCAGCCGCTGGCGCTGACCAATCACATCGCTACGTTCGACGTTCAGGTCAACGTTCATGGTGGTGGTGAATCCGGCCAGGCGGGTGCTGTGCGTCACGGCATCGCACGTGCCTTGATCGACTATGACGAAACGCTGAAGCCTGCGTTATCGGGTGCCGGTCTCGTCACTCGTGATGCGCGCGAAGTCGAACGCAAGAAGGTCGGTTTCCGCAAGGCCCGTCGCCGCAAGCAGTTCTCGAAGCGATAAGCCGACGCGCTCTTTCGGCGCGCCTCGTTCGACTCTTAAGTGCTTAGCCCCTGTTTTGGGGATGCGTGTTTGCGATACATCCAATCGCGGCACGATCTTTGTCGCTGCCCGCCCTATACTGCCCACGGAAGAAGGTTCGCCGCCGCCTGTTGCGAGGAGCTTCTTCTCAACCGGACGCTGGGCGTGGGTCGGGTGCACAGGAGGCGTGGTTTGCATCAATCTGCCTGCTCAATCGGATGAGACGAAAGCGTTGGTTGCGCAATAGCCCTGCGAACGCGATTCGCGTCGCGGTTCGCAGCGAGCTGCCATGGCGCGCCAAGGCGATGCTTCTGTTGGCGATGATGTTGATCATCGCCCTGATCGTCGCTGCTGCTCTGATCGCGTATAGCGGCAGTCGCCCGCCGGTGCCACACGATGTCGGAGCGCTTGCGGCGGAGATCGAGAAAATCCGGGCGGACGCGAAGGAGGCGATCGCCGAAAGAGACGGCAAGCTCGCGTTACTGGTGCAGTTGGAAAATCAGCAGAAAATCGATCGCGCGGCCGCGGAGCAGGTGCAAGCGCAGCTGAAAGCTCTCGAAAACGAAAACGCGCGCTTAAAGGAAGACCTTGCGTTTTTCGAAAGCCTGCTTCCCACCCCGGCAAATACGAAGGGCGTCGTCATTCGCAGCTTTCGGCTGCAAGCGCTGAACGACACGGAGCGCGAAAACGGTCGCGAGCCGGTCCGAAAAGCGAATCGCAAGCCGGGAGATGAACCGCAGGCATTGCGCTATCGCCTACTGGTCCAGCAAAGCGGCCGACCCGAGCACGATTTCATCGGCGCAGTGTCGCTAACAGTCAGCCTGCACCAGGGCGGTCGCCCGTGGATCTTGCAGCTACCCGACGCCACAATTCCAGATGCCGGCCCGCCGCCCTTAGCATTCCGGCACTATCAGCGCGTCGAGGGAACGTTTGAACTTCCCGAGGGAGCGGTAGTGCGGTCAGTGCTCGTCAAGATCCAGTCCAACGGTGAAGTGCGCGCGCAGCAAACTTTCACGATGTGAGGTAACAATGTTCGGAAACAAATCGGTGGCACCCCACACGATCGGCACATTGATCGGCAACGGCACAACGGTCGAGGGCAACCTGTCGTACACAGGAGGGCTGCGCATCGACGGCACGGTCAAAGGTAACGTCCGCTGTGCCACTGGCGATGCGTGCATGGTGGTTGTCAGCGAGCTGGGCCACGTCGAAGGCGAAGTGCACGCGGCACATCTGGTGGTATCGGGGCGCATCACAGGGCCGGTGCATGTGACAGAACTGCTCGAGCTCCAGCCGAAGGCACGGGTCACAGGCGACGTTCACTATCGAGCCATCGAGATTCATCAGGGCGCGGTCGTCGAAGGCCGACTGATCTATCAGGCGTCGGAACGGTCAAATAAGGCGTCGGCAACGTTGAAATTAGCCACCGGCGGCGCCATTTCAGAGAATTAAGACCCGCTCGAACGCCTATAATCGCAAGACTGCATCGAGCGGCAAGCACAGACTGGAGTTTCACAATGAACGCTATGGTCGAGATGCCGGCACCGTTGGTCTTTACCGACGCTGCGGCGGCCAAGGTTAAAAACCTGATTGAAGAGGAAGGTAATGCCGACCTGAAACTGCGCGTCTTCGTGCAGGGCGGCGGCTGCTCCGGTTTTCAGTACGGATTTACGTTTGACGAAGTCGTCAACGAAGACGACGCGTCGATGGAAAAAAACGGTGTTACGCTGCTGATCGACTCGATGAGCTACCAGTATCTAGTGGGTGCCGAGATCGATTACAAAGAGGACCTGGAGGGAGCTCAGTTCGTGATCAAGAATCCGAACTCCACAACGACGTGTGGTTGCGGGTCTTCGTTTTCGGCATAGCGAATTGCGTAAAAACTGAAGGCGCCTGCGGGCGCCTTTTTATTTTTATTGCAACCTCCAATTGCTGCTCATTTGCCAGGTGCTTGTGCCGGATAAAGCGCGCCGAGAATCCTGCCACCGCGTGCACCGGTCACGCTTGGAACATTCCCGGTTTGACCGTTGACATGGACGTTAGCGAGCCACGCGAACGCCAGTGCTTCGACCTGATCGGGTTCGACACCGACCGCTGACGATGCAACCACGGGGCGCGGCGCGCACTCCGATTCCATCATCCTGAGCAACGTCGCGTTGCGGGCGCCACCGCCGCATACGACGACATCGTTTGCCTGCGGAAACCAGCTGTTAATCGCGCGTCCGATCGCAACGGCGCTGAGGCGGGTCAAGGTGGCCAGCACCGTCGCGGGTTCGAGGTCTCGGTTCTGCAGCGCGCGCTCGAGCCACATGGGGGAAAAGAGCTCGCGTCCGCTGCTTTTTGGGGGCGGCTGGGCAAAGAATGGTTCTGCGAGCAAGGCTTCGAGCAACGATTGATCGGCGCGAGCCGACGTCGCAATCGAACCATCGCGATCGAACGGCATTGCGAAATGTTTCTGCGTCCAATGATCGAGCAACAGATTGCCGGGGCCGATGTCGAAGCCCACCACGTCCCCGTCTTTTCCTGCTTTCGGTAACCCTGTCAGATTGCAGATGCCGCCGACATTGACCACGGCGCGCGGCTGTGGGCCGCTAAACGCAGCGATGTGAAACAGCGACGCCAGCGGGGCGCCGTGACCTCCGGCGGCGATGTCGCGGCTTCTGAAGTCGGCGACGACGTCGATTCCTGACAGTTCCGCCAGCAGCGCCGGCGCGTTGAGTTGCACGCTGAAGCCGAGCTGTGGCCTGTGCCGTACCGTCTGACCGTGCGCTCCGATTGCGCGCACCGCCGAGCGCGCAACACCCGCCATCTGCAGCACGTCATCAACAACCGCCGCATACAGGCGGACCAGATCGCCCGCAGCGACGCCGCAGCGCTCAACTTCATCCAGGCCGGTTGTACAGAGTGCTGTTAACGAAGCGCGCAGCTCGTCCGGGAACGCGCGATACGCATGAACCAATGACTTTGGCGGCGCGTGCGTGCAGTCGGCAAGAACGGCGTCGACGCCGTCCAGGCTCGTACCCGACATTAAACCGATAAAAAGCAAGGCGGCTCTACGCGCGGTTAGCGCGGGCGGTCGAGGGCGATACTTACGCGTTCCAGCAAAGCCAGCTGAGCGCGCAGCGGAGCGGCGGCTAGAGCGAAGTTTTCCAGCTGTGACGCGGCCAGAGGCTCGGCCGCCGGTAGTTCGGCGGTTAGCGGGTTGACCTGCAGGTCATGCACCTTCAATTCAAAGTGCAGATGCGGACCGGTCGCCCAACCTGTCATGCCAACGGTGCCGACCGAGTCGCCCTGTCCGATGCGAAGACCCTGGCGTAGGCCTGGTGTGACCGATTGCAGATGCGCATACAACGTCGCGTGTTTGCCGTCGTGCCGAATCTCGACCACGTTGCCGTAACCACGCTGCCAACCGGCAAACGTGACCACGCCTTCGGCAATCGAACGCACGTTGGTCCCGGCGGCGGCGGAGTAGTCGACTCCGCGGTGCGCGGCGTCGTAGCCGAAAATGGGATGTGTGCGGCTGCTGCTGAAGCCGGAGCTAACGCGCGTGTACTCCAGTGGCGACCGCAAAAATGCCTGTTTCAAGCTGCGCCCATCAGCGGCATAGAAGCCGCCGTGTTTACTGCCGTTGGCAAACCAGTAAGCCGAAAAATGCTTGCCCCCATTTTCAAGCTCCACCGCCAACAGCCGACCCGCACGGAGGTATTCGCCGGATGCATACAACGATTCATGGATGACGCGAAAGCGAGCGCCGCGGCGTAGGTCCCGATGAAAATCGATCTCGCTTTCGAGCGCATCGATCATCTGCTGCGCAACAGCGTCGGGAACCTCCGCTTCATCGGTTGCGCCGAACAGCGAAACGCGTACCTCGCCGCTCTTGAACTCGACACGGCGCTCGAGCGCGACATCAGTTTCGACTGCGCGAAAGCCGGATGCACTTTCTTTGCTTCGATCGATTGTCAGAATACGTGTGGTGGCGAGCGCACCGACCAGATCGCCTGCACCGTGCACCTTCAGCCAGCTCAGCGCGCCATCCGACGTAATGCTGGCTTGAACGAAGCGGCCGGGCGCCAACCTGACCAGGGGCCGCGCTGCTGCATCCGTCTGCGCAAAGCGCAACGCGGCAGCGTCGCCAATGCCGAGCCGGCCAAACAACGCGGCGAGCGTTTCACCACGCTGCACGCGAGCTTCGCGCAAGTGAGTGTCCTCGCGCGCGAGCAGATCCGTAACCTGATCCGTGATTGAAGGCGTCGTTACGCTTTCAATCACGGGCCGTGTTTGCGATTGATCGAGCTCGAAAGCGGCGGGCACGGCCGCCAACGCCGCAAGCGCGGCAGACAGAGGCAACAGCGAAAAAACCGCAGCTAGCTCGATGCGCTTACGCTTTGCCCGCTCTACCTGTTTCCATCGCCGCGACACCAACCGAAAACCGAGTCGTGTGTCGTCTGCAAAAAGTGCAAATCGTTTGGATAGAATCGACAATGGCATCTACCAAAAAGAAATTTACCGGTACAAAAAAGCGCACGCATCGGTGCGCTTTTTTATCGAGGGCGCGAGTATAGCCCGGCGAAACCGGTGCCAGCGTCTCGCAGGAACCCTAACGCCGAAGCCTGATGGAAACCAAGAGCAAAATTTACACAGTGGGACCGGAGGTCGAACGCGCGCTGGCGCTGGTCAAGCGTGGCAGCGACGAGTTGCTGGTCGAATCCGAGTTTGAGCAAAAGCTTGCGCGATCGGAGGCAACCGGAAAGCCATTGCGCTGCAAGCTTGGCCTCGATGCCACTGCTCCCGACCTTCACCTCGGGCACACGGTTGTGTTGAACAAGCTGCGACAGCTGCAGGATCTCGGCCATACCGTGATTTTTTTGATCGGCGACTTCACCGCTCTGATCGGCGATCCGTCGGGCCGTAACACGACACGGCCTCCGCTATCGCGCGAGCAGATCCAGGAGAACGCGAAGACCTACTTCGAACAGGCCGGGCTCGTGCTTCGGCGCGAGAAGACCGAGATCCGCTACAACTCTGAATGGTCCGAGCCGCTGGGCGCGGCAGGCATGATCAAGCTCACTGCGCACTACACGCTGGCCAGACTGCTTGAGCGCGACGACTTTGCGACGCGGTATCGCGAAAACACTCCGATTGCGATGCACGAGCTGCTGTACCCGTTGATGCAAGGCTACGACTCGGTCGCGCTCGAATCCGACATCGAGCTCGGGGGTACCGACCAGCGTTTTAACCTGCTGGTGGGCCGCGAGCTGCAGCGCCAGTACGGCCAGGAGCCGCAATGCATCCTAACGATGCCGCTGCTGGAAGGACTCGACGGCGTCGAGAAGATGTCAAAAAGCAAGAACAACTACATCGGCATCACCGAGCCGGCGTTCGACATGTTTTCGAAGACGATGTCGATCTCGGACGAGCTGATGTGGCGCTGGTACGACCTGCTGTCGCTGCGCTCAAACGAGGAAATCGAAGGGCTGAAGCAGCAAACACGTGAAGGGCGCAATCCGCGCGACGTCAAACGTTTGCTGGCAAAGGAAATCGTCGCACGGTTTCACTCAGAGCAGGCCGCGGAGATGGCAGCGTTCGAGTTCATGGCGCGTTTCAAGGCAGGCGCGATCCCCATTGAGATGCCGGAGGTTGCAGTGACGGGGGACGATACCGGCGTAGCCATAGCCACACTGTTAAAGCGTGCGGGACTGGTGTCATCGACGAGTGAAGCGATCCGGAGCGTCGAGCAGGGCGGAGTCAAGATCGACGGCGAAAAAGTCAGCGACCGAGCGCTCGTAGTCAAGCGAGGGACGTACGTTGTCCAGATTGGCAAGCGTAGGTGGGCGCGCGTGACGGTGGAATAGTTGTTTGCGCATGGAGTAGCAGCAGCGACTGACGCAGCTGCGCCGCCTACGTCGTCGGGCACTAAGGTGCCGACC